>NZ_JBEPAA010000003.1:0-261772 GCF_040298365.1 Kitasatospora sp. NPDC001603 | reverse complement strand
GACGGCGGCCGGCGCCGCGCCGGCCGCCGTCGGCGAGCAGGCGGCCGTGGGTGATCAGTGCGGGGATGAGTTCGGTCTCGATCTCGGCGGTGCGCAGGAGTTCGACGGCCTCGGCGGCGAGGTCGAGTCCGTGGCGGCCGCCGGTGGCGGCGCCGAGGGCGCGCAGGGCGCGGCCGACGGTGCGCGGGGTGCCCCAGATCCGGGCGAGCCGCAGTTCCTCCTCGGCGAGGGCGACGGCGGGGCCGGGTTCGCCGAGGGCGGTGTGGCAGTCGGCGGCGGCGGAGCGCCAGGGGGTGACGATGGGGCTGAGGACGTGCCGTTCGCCCTGGCGGCGGCCGCATTCCATCAGGTCGACGAGGGCTTCGGCCGGTTCGCCGGTGGCGAGTCGGAGCAGGCCGCGGGCGTACAGGTACTCGTTCCACTCCCAGGAGCCCTGGGCGCGGTCGGCGGCGACGGCGCGGGCGAGGCCGTGGGCCTGCCAGTAGCGGCCGGTCTCGGTCAGGGCGATGACGGCCTGGGCGACGAGGTGGGCGTTCTGCTGGCCGAGCAGGCCGGCGTAGGTGGCGGGGGCCTGTGCGTCGGCTTCGGCCGGTTCACCGGGCGCGGTCGCGGCGCCCGGGGTGGTGACGTCGCGGTCCGCGGGGTGCGGGCCCGCGGTGCCCGGGGCGCAGGCGCCCGGGTGGCCCGGGCCGGTGGCGTCCGGGCCGGTGTCCGCCGGTGTCCCGCACCACCAGGACCAGACGGAGCGCTCGTGGCGTTCGGGCCGATCGGCGCTCTCGCCACCGGACCGGCCGCGGGCGCCGGTCCGCAGCCCCTGGCGGACGGCCTGGGCGGGGGCGGGCGGGGCCGCCTGGGCGGGGGCGGGCGCCGGTCCCGGGAGCGCGGCGGGCCCCGCGCAGGCGGCGGGCGCGGACGCGGCGGCGGCCGACGCGGCGGACGATCCGGTCAGCGCGAGGTCGTCGAGCAGTGCCTGGTACTCGCCGCGCATCACCCGGCTCTCGGCGCGCACGCTCAGCAGGCACTGGTAGCCGGGGTCCAGCGAGGGTCCCCGGTACGCGGCCAGGCCGCGCGCCACCAGCCGGTCCGCCTCGGGCAGCAGGTCCGCCCACTGGGCCAGGGTGGCGGCGGAGACCAGGACGTAGGAGCGGCAGAGCGGGTCGACCGGGGCGTCGAGCAGGTCCTTGACCCGGGTGGCGACCTCGGCCGCGGAGAGCACCCCGCTGGTCGAGTCGAACTCGGTGAGCAGCGCGTACGCGGGCGGTGCGAGCCGGTGCTGGGTGCGGGCGGCGAACCGCTGGACGCCCTCGACCACCTGGAGCCAGCTGTGGCCGTCGTGCGCGGCGATCAGTGCGGCGGCGGCCTGGACGGCGTGGACGAGGTCGTCGCGGTCGGCGAAGCGTTCGGCCAGTTCCTCCATCAGTTCCAGCGCCGCGGGGGCGTCGCCGCGGGCGGCCAGTACGGCGCCGAGCGTGTTGGCGGTCTGGAAGACGCCTTCGTCGGACTGCTGGAGGTGGACGGCCTCGGCGAGGTGGCGGACCCCCGCGGTGCGCTCGGCCGGGCCGAGGGTGACCTCCAGGCCGCCGAGCTCGGTGAGCAGCAGGCCGCGCCGGCGGTCGTTGAGCGGCTCGGTGAGGACCCGGCGCAGCAGGCTGACGGCGTCCTCGGGGCGGTCGGCCCCGGCGGCCTTGCGGGCGGCGCGGCGCAGGGCTTCCGCGGCCCAGCGCGGGGCGGGGGCGGGGGTGAGCAGGAGGTGTCCGGCGACGCGTTCGTCGGGTGCTCCGGTGCGGTGCAGGAACTCGGCGGCGGCGCGGTGGACGCGGGCGCGGTGGCCGGGTTCGTGGCCGGCCAGGACGGCGTCGGTGAGCAGCGGGTGGGTGAAGCGGGGCCAGCGGCCGGGGCCGGGGTCGTCGAGCAGCTTCTGGGCGGTGAGCTCGGCGAGCCAGCCGGTGAGCTGGTCGGGGTCGGCGCCGGCGAGTTCGGCGAGCATCGGTACCGGGTCGAAGTCCCCGGCACCGGGCAGGGGGGCGGTGCGGGCGGCGGGGTGTTCCTGCATCCGGGCGAGGACGCGGGCGGCGGTGAGGGCGCGGTCGCCGCCGCCGCGCAGCCACTGTTCGACGGCTTCGGGGAAGGCGCCGCCGGGCATCCGGGCGCAGCTGTCGGGCAGGGCGCGCAGGGTGGTGAGGGCGCGGGGCGCGGGCAGGGCCGGGAGGGCGACGAGGGCGGGCGGGGCGGGCAGGGCGGTGAAGGCGGCGGGGCAGCACTCGTCGGGGTGGTCGCGCAGGTCGGCGAGGAGTGCGGTGAGCAGCAGCGGGTTGCCGCCGGTGGCGCGGACGCAGTCGTCGGCGAGGGCGGGCGGGGCGCCGAGGCCGAGGTGGAGTTCGGCGAGCCGGGTGGCGGCGGTGGTGTCGAGGGGGTCGAGCCGGGTGGTGCCGGCCAGTCCGGGGGGCAGGCCGCGGCCGAAGCGGGCGGGCGGGCTGCCGAGGGCGCTCTGGCGGCGTTCGGTGGCCAGCAGGAGGACGGGCAGCCGGTCGATCCGGCGGGCGAGCTGGAGCAGCCAGTCCCGGGAGGCCCGGTCGGCGAGGTGGATGTCGTCGACGGCGAGCAGGACGGGGCTGTGGGCGGCGTGCAGGCGCAGCAGGGCCCAGAGGTCGGTGTCGGTGTCGGGGGCGGTGCGGCCGGTCCCGGTGGGCGGTGTGCCCTGGCCGGGGGCGGCCTCGAACAGCTGGCGGGCGGCGGCGTAGGGGGTGGTGGCCTCGTCGACGGAGCAGCGGGCCCACAGCACGGTGGTGCCGTGGGCGGCCTCGCGGCGGGCGGCTTCGGCGAGCAGGGCGCTGCGGCCGGTGCCGGCGGCGCCGGTGACCAGCAGGACGCCGCCGGTGCCGGTCCGGGCGCGGGTGGCGAGTGCGGCGATCCGGCGCAGCTGGGGGTCGCGGGCCGCGAGGTGCGGTGGTGCGGCGACGGTCCGGTCCTGCTGGTGTCGGCGCGTCCTGACGGTACTCATCTGCTTCCCTCCCGCGACGCCCGCCGATGACCGGACGGGCACTTTTCCCCGTTGTGCAGGGAAACGGCTTGACGCCGTGTCAGCGGCTCGGTTAGAGCTGTGATTCTCGTCGCACCCCTTTCGGAGCCGCTCCGCACCCCACCCCCGCCCGATCCGTCCGGCTGCCCTCCGCGCCCCGCACCGCCCCCGCCGGGGCCGGGGCCGCGCCAGTCGTCCGCGTGTCCGCGCGGCGCTGCGCTGCTCCGTTGCCGTCGGGTGGCCGATCTCGTGGTGGACCACGATGGCCGTGGCCGCCCGTGGCGGGGACCATGGAGCCTACCGGGGGGCCGTCGTCGTTCCCGCATCGCACGCCGCACGCCTGTGCCCGCCGGGCCCTGTAAGGGCCTGGGCGCGGCGCACCGCCGTCCGGCCGCGAGCCGGGGATTTTCCAGGAGGGGGCCAGCTTGACTGTCCTGCACACCGACCACGAACGCCGGGCCGTGCCCAGGCACGCTCCCGCGTCGGCGGGCCAGCGGATGGTGCCGCCGCAGCGTCCGATGTCCGCCCGGCACGTCGCCCCGTCCGCCGCTCCCCCGTCCAGCGGTGGCCGGACCAGCGTCGTCGTCCAGGCCGCGGACCCGATCTCGCGGGCCGGGGCGGAGGCGCAGCTGCGCCGCCACCCGGGGCTGGAGCTGTTGGATCCGGCGCCGGGTGCGCCGACCACACCGGGGGCGGTCACCGTGCTGCTGGCCGAGTCGGCGGACGCCGCCGTGATGGCGAACCTGCGGCGGCTGGTGCGCGGCGCCGAGCAGCGGGTGGTGCTGGTCGTCGAGCGGATGCGCGAGGCCGAGCTGCTGGAGGCGGTGGAGTGCGGCGTGGCCGCGATCATCTGGCGCCGGGAGGCCACCGCCGAGCGGCTGGGCCGGGCGGTGCTGGCGGCGGCCCGGGGTGACGGTGACCTGCCGGCGGACCTGCTGGGGCGGCTGATCAGCCAGGTGGGCCGGTTGCAGCGGAGCGTCCAGGGGATGCCGGGCCATGCGCCGTCGGGGCTGTCCGAGCGGGAGTCGGACGTGCTGCGGCTGGTCGCCGAGGGCTGGGACACGGGTGAGATCGCGGCCCGGTTGTCGTACTCCGAGCGCACGGTCAAGAACGTCCTGCACGGGTTGACGACCCGGCTGCAGTTGCGCAATCGGGCCCACGCGGTCGCCCACGCGGTCCGCGAGGGGTACATCTAGGCCCCGCGCCCGTCCTTCGGCCACCCGCCCGCCGCGTCCCGTCCGCCGGCGCGGCGGGTGGGCCGTTTTCCGGCCGCGGCGGGTGCGGTGCGCCATGCCGGTGCGGCGGTGTCACGAACGAGTCGCCAAGATCTCACCTGCTGGAAACGTTTCGGGGCTACCCATCGGCCGGGTCGCGCGGCACACTTCTACGCGCGTACCTCTACGCGCGTCACCACACCTGACGACCCATTCGCCGTCCCCACCCGGGAGAGCCGTCCATGCCTCTGAACCGTCGTGACTTCGTCGCCCGGTCCGCCGCCACCGCCGCCGGCGCCGCCCTGGCCGGCGGCGCCGGCCTCGTCGCCGCCACGCCCGCCGCGGCGGCGGGCCCGGACGAGGCCCGCGCCAAGGGGCGGGCCAAGAAGCAGGCCTTCACCGTCATGGGCACCACCGACCTGCACGGCCGGGTGCTCAACTGGGACTACTTCACCGACGCGGTCTACGCCGACAAGGCGCACAACGAGGTCGGCCTCGCCAAGATCTCCACGCTGGCCAAGCAGGTCCGCGAGGAGAAGGGCTGGGACCGCACCCTGCTGATCGACGCCGGCGACACCATCCAGGGCACCCAGCTGACCTACTACTACGCCCGGGTCGACCCGATCGCCACCGAGGCCGACACCGCGCCCGAGCACCCGATGGCGCTCGCCATGAACACCATGGAGTACACGGCCGCGGCGCTCGGCAACCACGAGTTCAACTACGGCATCGACACCCTGCGCGCCTACGAGGAGCAGCTGGACTTCCCGCTGCTGGGCGCCAACGCGCTGAACGCCCGCACCGACAAGCCGGCCTTCCCGCCGTACGTGATCCGCAAGCTGCGGCTGGGCAACGGCCCGGCCCTCAAGGTCGGCATCCTGGGCCTGACCAACCCGGGCATCGCGATCTGGGACAAGGCGAACGTCGCCGGCAAGATGACCTTCCCCGGCATCGTGGAGACCGCGAAGGTCTGGGTGCCCAAGGTCCGCGCGGCCGGCGCGGACGTCGTCGTGGTGGCCTGCCACTCCGGCATGGACGAGGCCACCTCCTACGGCGACCAGCTGCCGTGGGCGGAGAACGCCTCGGTCGCGCTGGCCGAGCAGGTCGCGGGCATCGACGCCGTCCTGGTGGGCCACGCGCACAAGGAGATCCCGCAGCGGCTGGTCGTCAACAAGGACACCGGCCGGACGGTCGTGCTCTCCGAGCCGCTCTGCTGGGGCCAGCGGCTGACCTGCTTCGACTTCGAGGTGGAGCTGGACAACGGCGCCTGGAAGGTGGTCTCGCTCTCCTCCCGGGTGCTGAACTCCAACACCGTCCCGGAGGACCCGGAGATCGTCGGCCTGATGACCGACCAGCACAAGAAGGTGGTCGAGTACGTCAACCAGGTCATCGGCACCGCGAAGATCGAGCTGTCGATCGCCGAGGCGCCGTTCCGGGACGTCCCGATCATCGACCTGATCGGCCGCGTCCAGGCCGACGTGGTCAAGGAGGCGCTGGCCGGCGGCCAGTACGCCAAGCTGCCGGTGCTCGCGCAGGCCGCGCCCTTCAACCGCACCGCGGTGATCCCGTCCGGCCAGGTCAAGCTGCGCGACGCGGCGGGCCTGTACATCTACGAGAACACCCTGGAGGCCCGCATCCTGACGGGCGCCCAGCTCAAGGACTACCTGGAGTTCTCGGCCCGGTACTACAACCAGCTCGCCCCGGACGCGCCGGTCGACAAGGCCGCCCTGACCAACGCGCAGAACACCCCGGACTACAACTACGACTCGGTGTACGGCCTGGGCTACGACATCGACATCGCCCAGCCGGCCGGCTCGCGGATCGTCAACCTCACCTTCGAGGGCAAGCCGGTCGACCCCGCCGCCCAGTTCGTCCTCGCGGTGAACAACTACCGTGCCAACGGCGGCGGCAACTTCCCGCACGTCGCGGCCGCCCCGAAGGTGTGGGCCAACTCGGACGAGATCCGCAACGCGATGATCGCCTGGGTGAAGGCCCGGGGCGTCATCGACCCGGCCGACTTCGCCGCCGAGTCCTGGCGCCTGGTCCGGGCCGGCCGCCCGGTGTTCTGACCCCGCCCGCCCCACGACCGCCGCGACCGCCCCGCCACCCCTTCCCCGGTGGCGGGGCGCCCGCGTCCGGCCCGGCGGGCCGGTCGCGGTGGGAGGATGGCGGCATGACCGAGTTCCGTGTCCCCGAACGACATGCCCAGCTCCTGGCGTACGCGCAGGGCCTGACTCCGCCGTCGGGGTGGAAGATCGAGATCTCCGGCGACGAGATCATCATGATGGCGGGCCCGTCGGTGATCCACCAACGCAACCTGCTGATCGTCCGGGAGCAGTTCGACGCGCACCGGCCGTCCGACCTGATGCCCAGCGAGAACACCGACCTCGCCTCGCCGAACGTCGGCAAGCTGCGCAATCCGGACCTCACCTACATCCCGGTCTCGGTGGTCGAGCTCGGCGGCAACGACGTCCCGGCAGAGCTGGCGGCGATCGCGGTCGAGATCGTCTCGCCCTCGAATCCGGAGAACGACCTGGTCGGCAAGGTCCGCGACTACCCGCTGATGCGGATCCCGCTGTACCTGGTGATCGACCCGCGCGACGGCACGCTCACCCTCCACTCCGAACCCGGCAACGGCGTCTACCGCCGCCGGTGGAGCGGCGGGTTCGGCGACCGGGTGCCCGTCCCGGAGCCGTTCGCCTTCGAGCTCACCACCACCGAGCTGATCCGCTACCCCCGCTGAGCCCGGGCGCCCGCGCGGCGGGCGGGGCCCCCGGCCACCGGTGGTCCCGGTGGCGGGGCGCCCGCGTCCGGCCCGGCGGGCCCGAGGGGTCAGAACGGGAAGCGGCTGCGCCCGTGCTGGATGGAGATCCACTTCACCGTGGTGAAGGCGTCCACCGTGGACTCGCCGTTGAGGCGGCCCACCCCGGAGTTCTTCTCGCCGCCGAACGGCACCACCGCCTCGTCGGCGATGGTCCCGTCGTTGACGTGGATCATGCCGGTCTCGATCCGCTGCGCCACCCGCACACCGCGCTCCACGTCCGCCGTGTGCACGGCCCCGCTGAGCCCGAAGGGGGTGTCGTTGGCGATCCGGACCGCCTCGTCCTCACCGTCGAACGGCACCACCAGGACGACCGGGCCGAAGAGTTCGCGCTGCAGGATCGGCGCGCCGGCCGGCAGGCCGCCGAGCACGACCGGGTCCATCAGGCTGCCGTTGGTCTCGCCGCGCAGCAGGGCGGTGGCCCCGCCGGCGATCGCCTGGTCGACCTGGGCGGTGATGGCGTCGGCCTGCACCGGGTTGATCAGCGGGCCGATCTGGGTGGCCGGGTCCTTCGGGTCGCCGACCCGCAGCGTGGCGACCTTGCGGACGAACCGCTCGGTGAACTCCGCCTCGACGCTGCGGTCGACCAGCACCCGGTTGGCCGCCATGCAGACCTGGCCCTGGTGGGCGAAGCGGCTGAACACCGCGGCGTCGACCGCGTAGTCCAGGTCGGCGTCGTCGAGCACGATCAGCGCGCTGTTGCCGCCGAGCTCCAGCACCGTGCGCTTGAAGTGCGAGGCGGCGACGGTGGCGACGTGCCGGCCGACCTTGTCCGAGCCGGTGAAGGAGATCACCTTGGGGACGGGGTGCTCGATGAACGCGTCCCCGATCTCGGCGATGTCGGTGATGACGACGTTCAGCAGACCGGCCGGCAGGCCCGCCTCCTCGAAGATCCTGGCGATCAGCGTGCCGCCCACCACCGGGGTCTCCTGGTGCGGCTTGAGCACCACGCCGTTGCCGAGCGCGAGGGCCGGCGCGACCGCCTTCAGCGAGAGGAACAGCGGGAAGTTGAACGGACTGATCACACCGACCACGCCGACCGGGAGGCGGTACAGGCGGTTCTCCTTGCCCTCCACGGGCGAGGGCAGCAGCCGGCCCTCGGCGCGCAGCGACAGCTGCATCGACTCGCGCAGCATGTCCTTGGTGAGGGAGAGTTCGAACCCGGCCTTGAGGGCGGTTCCGCCCAGCTCGGCCATGATCGCCTCGGTGATCTCCGCCTCGCGCTCCTCGACGATGCGCAGCGCGCGCTCGAAGACCAGCCGGCGCGCGTAGGGGTTGGTGGCGGCCCGCTCCTTCTGCGCCCGCTCGGCCGCGCGGTACGCCCGGTCGACCTCCTCGACGGTGGCGACGGTGATGGTGGCGAGCTTGTCGCCGGTGTAGGGGTCGACGTCGACGATGTCCCAGGAGCCGCTGCCGGTCCGCCACTCGCCGTCGATGTACTGCAGCGCCAACTCGGAAAGGTACGACATCTGATCCCTCTCGTGCTGATTCGGGAAAGCTGCGGGAAAGCCCGCAGGCTCTCCTCGATCAGATCTGATCAGGGCTCATCGTACTGACGCCTCACAGTTCTTGGCGTACGGAGCGAAGAAGTTCCCGGGTCAGCTCGGGGGTGAGACTGTCGGCCACCAGGCGGTCCGCCGCGCCGGAGTACTCGGCCACCTCGGCGGGCTTGTCCAGGTAGAGCGCGGTGGTGAACTGCTCCAGGTAGACGACGTCCGCGAGCTCCGGTTCGGCGAAGCTCAGTACCGAGAAGGCGCCGCCCTCGGCGCGCAGCCCGCCGAAGCGCAGCGGCATCACCTGGAGCACGACGTTGGGCAGTTCGGTCAGCTCCAGCAGCCGGTCGATCTGCGCCCGCATCAGCTCGGGCCCGCCCCAGGGGCGGCGCAGTGCGGCCTCGTCCAGGACGGCGAGCAGTCGCGGCGCCCGGTCGGCGGTGAGCACCCGCTGGCGTTTCAGCCGGACCTCGACCCGCCGCTCGACCTCGTCGGCCTCGGTGACGTGGCCGCCGTGGGTGATCACCGCCCGCGCGTAGTCGGCGGTCTGCAGCAGCCCGTGGACGAACTG
Organism: Kitasatospora sp. NPDC001603; assembly: GCF_040298365.1. Classification (NCBI taxonomy): domain Bacteria; kingdom Bacillati; phylum Actinomycetota; class Actinomycetes; order Kitasatosporales; family Streptomycetaceae; genus Kitasatospora; species Kitasatospora sp. NPDC001603. Next base: position 252,654 of record NZ_JBEPAA010000003.1, on the reverse strand, counting down.
CACCTCGTAGCTGCGGATCTCGGTGGCGGCCTCCTCCAGGCCGAGGTAGGTCTGGAACCAGCCCGGCAGCACGTCGCCGTAACCGTGCCACCAGGACGTCGCGTTGGCGTCGCGGACCAGCCCGAGCACCGAGGCCCGCTCCTGCTCGGCCTCGACCCCGTACAGCGTGAGCAGGTCGGCGACGTCGCGCTCCTTGAAGCCGACCCGGCCGAGTTCCATCCGGCTGATCTTCGACTCGGAGGCGCGGATCGAGTACCCGGCCTCCTCCCGGCTGACGCCTCTGGCCTCCCGCAGCCTTCGCAGTTGGGAGCCCAGTAGCAGGCGCCGGACCGTGGCACCTCCGCCTGCCTGAGTCATGCTCATCGCGTCACCCTCCGCACGTCGCGCAGCCCCCCGGCCGTCGGCCGCAGTCTGCCATCTGACACGGACAAACAACAGTCCGTCAGCGATCGCGTTCCAGGCGTAGCAGCCCGGGTACCGCGGCCAGGCTCAGGACCAGCAGGAACAGCCACGGCCAGGCGGGGCCGCGCCCCAGCAGCAGGGTGAGCAGGGCGGGAGCGACGGCCTGGCCGATGTTCCAGGACAGTTGGTAGACCGCCAGGTAGCGGCCGCGCAGCCCGGGGTCGGCGAGCGAGACGCTGAGCTCCTCCCGGAAGGGGGTGGCCATGGTCTCGGCGAGGTTGTAGAGGAACACCGCGGCGTAGAGCGCGGCGAGGACGGCCCAGCCGGGGGCGGCGGCCACCAGGGCGAAGCCGCCGAAGGCGAGGGCGTTGAGGAGCGAGGCGGCGGCGAGCACCCTGGTCGGCCGGAACCGCTCCAGCCGCCCGGCCACCAGGTTGCCGGTGAGGACGACCTGGAGGCCGTTGAGCACCAGCAGCGAACCGGCCACCCAGGGCTCGCGGTGCAGGCCCTCGGTGAGGTAGACGGCGAGCAGCATGCTCAGGATCATCGAGCCGAAGACGAAGGTGAGGTTGACGGCGACCAGCAGCAGGTACCGGCGGTCGCGCAGCACCGCGCGGTAGCCGCCCGCCTCCTCGGCCGGGGCCGCCACCTCCGCCGGCGCGGCCGCCGGGGCCGGCCGCCAGGTGGCCAGCAGGGCGGTCGCGACGACGTAGCTGACGCCGTTGAGCGCCACCAGCAGCCGCAGGCTCCCGGTGCCGCCGCCGGCCACCAGGAGGGCGCCCAGCGCCCCGCCGAGGGGGAGACCTCCGGCGCCACCGTGCCCGACGGCCTGGCCCGGGTGATCGGGCGGACCAGGGCCCGGCTGCTCGCCGAACTCGACGCACCCGCCTCGACCACCGAACTCGCCGCCCGGACCGGCCTGTCGGCCGCCAACGTGTCGCACCACCTCACCGGCCCTGCGCGGAGCGGGCCTGGCCGCCCGCCACCGCGCCGGCCGCACCGTCCTCTACCTGCGCACCGAGGCCGCGGAACTGCTGCTGCGCGGCTGAGCCCCGAGAACCGCCGCCGCGCGGCCGAGGCGCGAAGACCGCCGCGCGGCCGGGGCCCGGAACCGCCGCGGCCCCCGGGCCGTCCAAGCGCCATGCGCCGACGCCGCCCGAGCCCCGCCGCCCTGCTGCTCACCGTGCTGGCCCTCACGGCCCTGGTGTTCGCCGTCCTGACGGTCACCGCCGGGGGGAGCGACCGGGGGCTGCCGCCCCGGCCCGGCGATCCGGGCCTCCCCCGCCCCACCGTCACGATCGCCCCGGCGACGCACCGGGTCTGAACCGCCGCGGGCGCACGAAAGCGGCACCTGCCCTCAACTTGGTCGGGGAGAGGGCAGGCGCCGTGGGACCGCGTTTGGCCCGGCGACACTGGCGGGAGGAGCGGCTCGTACTCCCGGCGATGCGGTGCCGGGCGCTCTGGGGGTGGACGGGTCCACCGGCGGGAGTGGCCGCCGGTGGTCCGGCCGGGGGTCAGACCACCAGCGGGCGGTCCGTCGGGCGGATCGGGGCGGGCAGCGGGGTCTTGCCGCCCAGGTACTTGTCCACCGCGGCGGCGGCCGAACGGCCCTCCGCGATGGCCCAGACGATCAGCGACTGGCCACGACCGGCGTCCCCGCAGACGTAGACGCCATCGACATTGGTGGCGAACTTCCCGTCCCGGGCCACATTACCCCGTGCGTCCAGGTCGACGCCAAGCTGCTCGACCAGGCCGTTCTTCACGTCCGTGCCGGTGAAGCCCATGGCCAGGGTGACCAGCTGGGCCGGGATCGCCCGCTCGGTGCCGGGGACCGGCTCGAAGCGGCCGTCCCGGAACTCGACCTCGACCAGGTGCAGCTCCTGGACGTTGCCGTCCTCGTCGCCCGTGAAGTGGGTGGTGTTGACGGCGTAGACCCGCTCGCCGCCCTCCTCGTGGGCCGAGGTGACCTTGTAGGTCATCGGCATGGTCGGCCAGGGCTGGTGGCCGGGGCGCTCGTCGCTGGGGCGCGGCATGATCTCCAGCTGGGTGACCGAGGCCGCCCCCTGGCGCAGCGCGGTGCCGAGGCAGTCCGCGCCGGTGTCGCCGCCGCCGATGACGATGACGTGCTTGCCCTTGGCGCTGATCGGCGAGTCGACGAAGTCGCCCTCCTGCACCTTGTTGGCCAGCGGCAGGTACTCCATCGCCTGGTGGATGCCCTTGAGCTCGCGCCCGGGCACCGGCAGGTCGCGGGCGGTCGTCGCACCGGCGGCCACGACCACCGCGTCGAAGCGCTCGCGCAGCTGCTGGCCGGTGATGTCCTCGCCCACGTGGACGCCGGTGCGGAACCGGGTGCCCTCCGCCCGCATCTGCTCGATGCGGCGGTTGATGTGGCGCTTCTCCATCTTGAACTCGGGGATGCCGTAGCGCAGCAGGCCGCCGACGCGGTCGGCGCGCTCGTACACCACCACGGTGTGCCCGGCCCGGGTGAGCTGCTGGGCGACGGCCAGGCCGGCCGGGCCGGAGCCCACCACGGCGACCGTCTTGCCGGAGAGCCGCTCGGGGATCTGCGGCGTGACGCCGCCCCGGTCCCAGGCCTTGTCGATGATGGTGACCTCGACGTTCTTGATGGTCACCGCGTCCTGGTTGATGCCCAGCACGCACGCGGACTCGCAGGGAGCCGGGCAGAGCCGCCCGGTGAACTCCGGGAAGTTGTTGGTCGCGTGCAGCCGCTCGATCGCGCCGACGAAGTCGTCCCGGTAGGCCAGGTCGTTCCACTCGGGGATGAGGTTCCCGAGCGGGCAGCCGTTGTGGCAGAACGGGATGCCGCAGTCCATGCAGCGGCCGGCCTGCTTGCTGATGATCGGCAGGAGGCTGCGTTCGACGTAGACCTCGTTCCAGTCCCGCAGACGGACGTCCACGGGCCGGCGCTCGGCCAGCTGCTTGCCGGTGGTCAGGAAGCCCTTGGGGTCAGCCACGTGCCGCCTCCATCATCTTGCGAGTGGTCTCGGACTCGGAGAGTCCATCGCGCTCAGCGGCGTCCTTGGCGGCGAGCACAGCCTTGTAGTCGGTCGGCATGATCGTGGAGAAGCGGGAGACCCCGCTGCCCCAGTCGGCCAGGAGCTCGGCGGCGACGGTGGAGCCGGTCTCCTCGTAGTGCTGCTGCACGGTCTCGCGCAGCCATTCGCGGTCGGCGGCGCTCGGGGCCTCGATGCCCACCATGCCGTCGTTGACGTTCGCGGGCCGCAGGTCCAGCACGTAGGCGACGCCGCCGGACATGCCCGCCGCCAGGTTGCGCCCGGTCTCGCCGAGGATGACGACCCGGCCGCCGGTCATGTACTCCAGGCCGTGGTCGCCGACGCCCTCGACCACCAGGGTGGCACCGGAGTTGCGGACGGCGAAGCGCTCGCCGGCCTTGCCGCGCAGGTGCACGCGGCCGCTGGTGGCGCCGTAGCCGATGGTGTTGCCGGCGATCACGTGGCTCTGCGCGTCGGCGCCGATCGCGGCCGCCTCGCGGGCCGGGCGGACGATCACCACGCCGCCGGAGAGGCCCTTGCCGACGTAGTCGTTGGCGTCGCCCTCCAGGCGCAGCGTGATGCCCTTCGGCAGGAAGGCGCCGAACGACTGCCCGGCCGAGCCGGTGAAGGTGACGTCGATGGTCCCCTCCGGCAGGCCCTCGCCGCGGTACCGCTTGGTCACCTCGTGGCCGAGCATGGTGCCGACCGTGCGGTTGACGTTGCGGATCGGCAGCTGGATGCGGACGGCGTCGCCGCGCTCCAGGGCGTCCTGGGCGAGGTCGATCAGCTGGTTGTCCAGCGCCTTGTCGAGCGCGTGGTCCTGCGTGGTGGTGCGGTGCAGGGCCGCGCCCTCGGGCAGCTCGGGGACGTGGAACAGCGGCGCCAGGTCGAGCCCGGCGGCCTTCCAGTGCTCGATCGCGGCCTGGGCGTTGATGTGCTCGGCGTGGCCGACCGCTTCCTCGATCGTGCGGAAGCCCAGCTCGGCGAGGATCTCGCGGACCTCCTCGGCGATGAACTCGAAGAAGTTGACGACGAACTCGGGCTTGCCGGAGAAGCGCTCGCGCAGCACCGGGTTCTGGGTGGCGACGCCGACCGGGCAGGTGTCCAGGTGGCAGACGCGCATCATGATGCAGCCGGAGACGACCAGCGGGGCGGTGGCGAAGCCGAACTCCTCGGCGCCCAGCAGCGCGGCGATGACGACGTCGCGGCCGGTCTTCAGCTGGCCGTCGGTCTGCACCACGATGCGGTCGCGCAGGCCGTTGAGCAGCAGGGTCTGCTGGGTCTCGGCGAGGCCGAGCTCCCAGGGACCGCCCGCGTGCTTGAGCGAGGTGAGCGGCGAGGCGCCGGTGCCGCCGTCGTGGCCGGAGACCAGCACGACGTCCGCGTGCGCCTTGGAGACGCCGGCCGCGACCGTGCCGACGCCGACCTCGGAGACCAGCTTCACGTGGATGCGGGCCGCCGGGTTGGCGTTCTTGAGGTCGTGGATCAGCTGGGCGAGGTCCTCGATGGAGTAGATGTCGTGGTGCGGCGGCGGGGAGATCAGGCCGACACCCGGGGTGGAGTGCCGGGTCTTGGCGACCCACGGGTAGACCTTGTGGCCGGGCAGCTGGCCGCCCTCGCCGGGCTTGGCGCCCTGGGCCATCTTGATCTGGATGTCGTCCGCGTTGACCAGGTACTCGGAGGTGACGCCGAACCGGCCGGAGGCGACCTGCTTGATCGCCGAGCGGCGCTCGGGGTCGTAGAGGCGGTCCGGGTCCTCGCCGCCCTCACCGGTGTTGGACTTGCCGCCGAGCCGGTTCATCGCGATGGCCAGCGTCTCGTGCGCCTCCAGCGAGATGGAGCCGTAGGACATGGCACCGGTGGAGAAGCGCTTGACGATCTCGGAGACCGGCTCGACCTCGTCGACGGAGATCGGGGTGCGGCCGAGGTTGTCGAGGCGGAACAGGCCGCGCAGCGTCATCAGGCGCTCGGACTGCTCGTTCACCCGGTCGGTGTACTGCTTGAAGATGTCGTACCGGCGGTTGCGGGTGGAGTGCTGCAGCCGGAAGACGGTGTCCGGGTCGAACAGGTGCGGCTCGCCCTCGCGGCGCCACTGGTACTCGCCGCCGATCTCCAGCGCGCGGTGCGCGGCGGGGATGCCGGAGGCGGGGTACGCCTTGGCGTGGCGGGCGGCCACCTCCTTGGCGATCTCGTCGAGGCCGATGCCGCCGAGCTTGGTGGTGGTGCCCGCGAAGTAGGCGCCGACCAGCTCCTGGGAGAGGCCGATCGCCTCGAAGACCTGCGCGCCGCGGTAGGAGGCGACGGTGGAGATGCCCATCTTGGACATGACCTTGAGCACGCCCTTGCCGAGCGCCTTGATCAGGTTCTTGATGGCCCGCTCGGGCTCGACGCCCTCGATGAAGACTCCCTGGGCGACGAGGTCCTCGACGGACTCCATGGCCAGGTACGGGTTGACCGCGCCGGCGCCGTAGCCGATCAGCAGCGCGACGTGGTGCACCTCGCGGACGTCGCCGGCCTCGACCAGCAGCGACACCTGGGTGCGCTGCTTGGTGCGGATCAGGTGGTGGTGGATCGCGGAGGTGAGCAGCAGCGAGGGGATCGGCGCGTGCTCGGCGTCCGAGTGCCGGTCCGAGAGCACCACGATCCGGGCGCCGTCGGCGATCGCGGCGTCGGCCTCGGCGGCGATCTCGGCCAGCCGCGCGGCCAGGCCCTCGCCGCCGGTGGCGACCTTGTACAGGCCGGAGAGCGTGACGGCCTTGAGGCCGGGCTGGTCCCCGTCGTGGTTGATGTGGACGAGCTTGGCCAGCTCGTCGTTGTCGATCACCGGGAAGGTGATGCCGACCGAGCGGCAGGAGGCGGCCTCGGCGGTCAGCAGGTTGCCCTCGGGGCCGAGGTTGCTCAGCAGCGAGGTGACGAGCTCCTCGCGGATGGCGTCCAGCGGCGGGTTGGTGACCTGCGCGAAGAGCTGCACGAAGTAGTCGAACAGCAGCCGCGGCTTCTCGGAGAGCGCCGCGATCGGGCTGTCGGTGCCCATCGAGCCGAGCGCCTCGCCACCGGTGCGGGCCATCGGCGCGAGGATGACCCGCAGCTCCTCCTCGGTGTACCCGAAGGTCTGCTGGCGGCGGGTCACCGACGCGTGGGTGTGCGCGATGTGCTCGCGCTCGGGCAGCTTGGCGAGCTGGATCTGGCCGCCGTCGACCCACTCCGCGTAGGGGTGCTCGGACGCCAGCGCGGACTTGATCTCCTCGTCCTCGACGATGCGGTGCTCCGCGGTGTCGATGAGGAACATCTTGCCGGGCTGCAGCCGGCCCTTGCGGGCGATCTTCTCCTGCTCGATGTCGAGCACGCCGACCTCGGAGGAGAGGACGACCAGGCCGTCCTCGGTGATCCAGTAGCGGGCCGGGCGCAGGCCGTTGCGGTCCAGCACGGCGCCGATCTGGGTGCCGTCGGTGAAGGTGACGCAGGCCGGGCCGTCCCAGGGCTCCATCAGGTTGGAGTGGTACTGGTAGAACGCGCGGCGGGCCGGCTCCATGGTGGCGTGGTTCTCCCACGCCTCCGGGATCATCATCAGCACCGAGTGCGGCAGCGAGCGTCCGCCGAGGTGGAGCAGCTCCAGGACCTCGTCGAAGGAGGCCGAGTCGGAGTGGTCCGGGGTGCAGATCGGGAAGATCCGGTCGAGCCCCTGCCCGTTCTTGTTGGCCGGGATGAGGTCGGTGGCGAGCTGGGACTCGCGGGCGGTCATCCAGTTCCGGTTGCCCTTGACCGTGTTGATCTCGCCGTTGTGCGCGACGAAGCGGTACGGGTGGGCGAGCGGCCAGCTCGGGAAGGTGTTGGTGGAGAAGCGCGAGTGCACCAGGCCGAGCGCGGAGGCGTAGAGCCGGTCCGACAGGTCGGGGAAGAAGGGCTCCAGCTGGCCGGTGGTCAGCATGCCCTTGTAGACGATGGTGCGCGCGGAGAGCGACGGGAAGTACACGCCGGCCTCGCGCTCGGAGCGCTTGCGGACGACGAAGGCGAGCCGGTCGAGGGTGATGCCCTCGCTGCCGTCCTTGGCCAGGAACACCTGGCGGAAGCGCGGCATCACCGAGCGGGCGGTGGCGCCCAGCAGGTCGGGGGTGACCGGGACGTCGCGCCAGCCGAGGACGGTGAGGTCCTCCTCCGCGGCGATGGCCTCGATCTGCGCGACGGCGGCGGCGGCGGCCGCGTCCTCGTCGGGCAGGAAGGCGATGCCGACCGCGTAGGAGCCGGCGGCGGGCAGCTCGAAGGAGACCTTGGCGCGCAGGAAGGCGTCGGGGACCTGGGTCAGGATGCCCGCGCCGTCACCGGAGTCCGGCTCGGCGCCGGTGGCACCCCGGTGCTCCAGGTTGCGCAGGACGGTGAGCGCCTGCTCGACGATCTTGTGGTCGGCGATGCCGGTCAGCGTGGCGACGAAGCCGACGCCACAGGCGTCGTGCTCGTTCCTCGGGTCGTACAGGCCCTGAGCAGCAGGTCGCGCATCCGGAACGAGCGCGTACGGCGGGCGGGCGGCGCCGGCCTGGGGCTCGTTGGCGGAGTGCATGGATGCAGACAGCATCGGCTCTCCCGTCGTCGTCTTGAGCAATGAGCTTCGTGCAATAGGGACGACGTTGGCCCTCTGCGATTTCGTGCAGGTTACATGATGCCGGATATCCCGAGAAGTGGAACAGCTCGTCCATATGGCGGACATGACCCCAGGTCAGGGGCTATTACCGGCGAGTAGTGCGAGCGGGAGGAGTCGGTTTGCCGACTGCGCGCTCCCTCCAGTGTGCCCGTGCCGCGGAGGACCGAAACGGGACCGAAACCCCCCGTCGACAAGATCGCCACGAGCGCGCCTGCGATTCGATCCTCCGGGGCCGATCGGACCGAAGGAATCCTCGGACCAGCGGCTCTTCGGCCGATACTAGGACGACCGCGCATCCGGGCCCATGTGCGGAACGTCACGCGCTGCACAGCATAACCATGCAGCCTGCTGTAGCAATCGACGATTCCCCCGCCCCGGCCGCCACAGAGCCCCGGCGGGCCCGGTCAGCAGCCCCGGCGGCCCCGGCGGGCACCGGTCAGCCGACCTGCCCGCCGATGAGCATGCCCAGCAGATACGTCACCGCGGCCGCCGCCCCGCCCAGCACCAGCTGCCGCAGCCCGCTGAACCACCAGGTCCGCGCCGTCACCCGGGCGACCACCGCACCGCAGAGGAAGAGGCCGCCCGTCGCGAGCAGCACCGCGGGCAGCAGCGAGGTCGCGCCCAGCAGGTACGGCAGCAGCGGCAGCAGCGCGCCGACCGCGAAGCAGACGAACGAGGACCCGGCCGCGACCCACGGCGAGGGCAGGTCGTTGGGGTCCACCCCCAGCTCCTCCCGGGCGTGGACCTCCAGGGTCCGCTCCGGATCGGCGGAGAGCTGCCGGGCCACCTCGCGCGCCAGCTCCGGATCAACCCCGCGCGAGGCGTAGAGCTCGGCCAGCTCGGCCAGCTCGCCCTGCGGGTTGCGGCGCAGCTCCAGCCGCTCGGCCTCGATCTCCGCCTGCACCAGCTCGCGCTGCGAGGCCACCGAGGTGTACTCCCCCGCCGCCATCGAGCAGGCACCGGCCGCCAGACCGGCGAGGCCGGTGATCACCACCGTGCCGCTGGAGGCCGCGCCCCCGACGACGCCGGTCATCAGCGCGAAGTTGGAGACCAGCCCGTCCATCGCACCGAACACCGCCGGCCGCAGCCAGCCGCCGTTCACATCGCGGTGGTGCCCTGCGGCGGGCACGCGGGGGTGTTGCCCGGCCTCGGGTTCAAGGGTGGTCACGCTCACGGTCCCGGGTCTCCGTCCGATCGTCCGACGACCCGAACGTAGTCCTTCCGGCCTGGGCACTTCCAGCAAAGTAAGGCTGTCCGAACACACCTCCGGCCGCCCTCCGCGGAAGTCGGGAGAACGGCCGGTGGCAGGGGAAAGAGCTGGTCAGGTGAGGTTCTTGGCGTCCTTGTCGGCACTCCCGGCGACGCACCGGGCCGAGTCGCCGTCCACCTTTTTGTCCGAGGGGCGAGACGCCGCCGGGCTGTCACCCGAGGAACCCGGAGCCTCCACGGGCTCGGCGGCGTCGGACGGGCCGGTCGCGGTCGGGTCGATGGTCGCCGGGTCCTCCCGGCCGGGGTGCTTCTTGCCGACGATCACGAGGTAGACGACGGCGGAGATGAAGACCGCGATCGCCACCCAGTCGTTGAGCCGCAGCCCGAAGAAGGTGTGCGCCTCGTCGATCCGCAGCCACTCGGTCCAGAACCGGCCGACCGTGTACGCGGCCACGTACAGCGCGAAGGCCCGGCCGTGGCCCAGGGTGAACCGGCGGTCCGCCCAGATCACCAGCGCCGCGACGCCCACGCACCAGAGCGACTCGTAGAGGAAGGTCGGGTGGTAGATCCCGGTGACCACCTCGCCGTTGGGCAGCGTCTTGTCGATCTCCAGGCCCCACGGCAGCGTGGTCTCCCGGCCGTACAGCTCCTGGTTGAACCAGTTGCCCCAGCGGCCGAGCGCCTGGGCCAGCGCGATGCCCGGCGCGATGGCGTCGGCGTAGGCGGGCAGCGGCACGCCCCGGCGGCGGGCACCGATCCAGGCACCGACCGCGCCGAACGCGATCGCACCCCAGATCCCGAGGCCGCCCTCCCAGATCTTGAAGGCGTTCCAGGGGTTCTTCCCCTCGCCGAAGTAGAGCTGGTTGTCGGTGATCACGTGGTAGAGCCGGCCGCCGACCAGGCCGAACGGCACGGCCCAGACGGCGATGTCGCCGACCGTGTGCTTGCCGCCACCACGGGCGACCCAGCGCTTGCTGCCGAGCCAGACGGCGACGACGACACCGAGGATGATGCAGAAGGCGTAGGCGCGCAGCGGGATCGGTCCGATGTAGAGGACACCCCGCGACGGGCTGGGAATGTAGGCGATATCCATGGCAGCTCCGACGCTACAGGGTCGGCGGCCCGCCCCGGTCACCCCGCGGGTCACAGATCCCGAACAACAGGGTGCCGGACGCCGGACGCCGGGCCGGACGCCGGACGCACCGCCGCCCGCTCCGGACGGGGAGGGGCGGCGGGCGGCCGGCCGGGGCCGGCCTCAGCCGGCGTTCGGCGACGGGTTGTTGCTCTCCGGCGCGGTGCCGGTCGGCGCCGGGGACTGCCCGTGCGAACCCGGTGTGCCCAGCTTCTTGCCCTGGTTGGCGGCGTCCACCCAGGTGACCAGGTTCTGCGGGGTGATCTCCTCGTTGCCGTTCTTCGGGTAGATCGGCTGGCCGTTGAGCAGCACCGTCGGCGTCGACTTGTAGCTGGACTTGTCGAAGTCCTGCTGCACCGCGGAGACCCAGCCGCCGTAGGTGTTGTCGTTGACGCAGGCCTCGAAGGCCGGCGTGGCCAGGCCGTCGACCTGCTTGGCGAGGTTGATCAGGGTGGCCTTGTCGCCGAAGGCGTCGTTGGTCTCGTCCGGCTGGTTGCGGTAGAGCACGTCGTGGTAGTCGCGGAAGTGCCCGGCCTGCTGGGCGCAGCCCAGCGCGTTGGCCCCGTACTTGGAGCCCTTGCCGGGCACCGCCCGGTCGATGAACGAGACGATGTGGTAGTTGGTGTAGATCTTGCCCGCGTCTTCCAACTGGTCGATGGTGGAGGCGAATTCACGCTCGAAGGTGCCGCAGGCGGGGCAGCGCGGGTCCTCGTAGACGGTGAGCACGGCCGGGGCGTCGGCGGCGCCGACCGGGACGACGAGGTTCTTGTCGCCGATGGTGCCGGCCGGCGCGGCGGTCGGGGTCTCCGGCTTGGAGCGCTCGTTCTGCACCACGACGCCGGTCACCACGGCGGCGGCGATCACCGCCAGCACCACACCGCCGATCACCAGCTTCTTCTTGCGCCGGCCGCGGGCCTCGTCGGCCGCCCGGTCCGCCAGCATCCGCTCGCGGGCGGTGCGCTTGCCTTCTCGGTTCTTCTCGCTCATCGCCTTGACATCCACTGTTCGCCTTGACATCCACTAGCGGGGAAAGGGGTGTGGGGATGGGTGCCCGCGGCCGCTCAGGCCGCCAGCCAGCCGTCCACCGAGAACTTGGTGCGGGGGCGCCAGATCAGCCAGCCGGCCAGGAGCAGGAACCCGGTGTCGCGCAGGATCTCCTGGAGGTACTCGGTCTGCGAGGCGTCCACCGCCCCGCCGCCGCCGAAGCAGCCGCAGTCGATCGAGATGCCGCGCGCCCAGGCCGAGGCGATCCCGGCGATGAAGGCGAGCAGCAGCAGCGCCGACACGCCCGCGACCAGCCGGACACCGAGCCCGATCACCAGCAGTAGCGCGAGCGCCAGCTCCAGGAAGGGCAGGGCGTAGCCGACCGGCTTGACCAGCGACTCGGGCAGGATCTCGTACGCGCGGACCGCCTGGGCCGCCTCGGCCGGATCGGCGATCTTGGCCAGTCCGGCCCAGCCCCAGACCACGGCGAGGCCGAGCCGGGCGGCGGTGCCGATCCACTCCGTCCAGGCCGGCCACGGACGCCGGGCCGCCGGCTCGGTCTGGCTGAGGTGCGCTGCCGGGCCGGCCATCGGGAAACCCCCCTCGGGAAACACGTTCACTTCCTGAGGAACCGTAAGGGATGAAGGGTGGTTCCTCCATATTCAGGAATTAAGCCGGATGAGTGACGGCTGATGGCGTTCTGTCCGAATGTGTTCTAGTGCCCGTTCGGGTCGCAGCCCGGCGGGCGCCCGGGGTCGTAGAGGTCCGGGCGGCTCTCGTGCGCCGAGCGCGTCGCCCGCGCCACCGCGTCCACCCGGGCCGCCTCGGCGCAGACGTACGCGTCCCGCTCGGCCCGCTCCGCCCCCCGCCTGGCCAGCGCGTGTCCCACCGCGGTGTCCGCCCCGACCGCCGCGGACAGGGCCAGCACGGCGGCCGCCGCCCGCAGCAGGACGGCTCGCTGCAGACCCGGCACCGGCGGACCCCTTCCGTTCGCTTCGCGCCCCCGCACACGTGGTTCGTGCACTCGTCCCTCCACTCAACGCCGGTCAACCCCACCTGATGCGTCGGAGCCGCCTTGTTCACCCGTTCGGGTCCGGCCGGGCACGCCGACGGCCCGTCGCCCCCTCCGGTGGGGGCGACGGGCCGTCGGTACCGGACGCGGGTGCCTACCGGCGGCGGACGCCCCGGGCGAGCTCGCCGGCCAGCTCGCGGACGGCGGCCAGCGCGGCCGGCTCGTCCCCGTCGGCGTCCAGGATCCGCTGGACGAAGGCCGAGCCGACGATCACGCCGTCCGCGAAGCCCGCCACCTCGGCGGCCTGGGCGGCGGTCGAGACGCCGAGGCCGACGCAGACCGGCAGGTCGGTGGTGGCCCTGGTCCGGGCGACCAGGTCCTCGGCGAGGTTGCCGACCTGGGCCCGGGTACCGGTCACCCCCATCACCGCGGCCGCGTAGACGAAGCCGGAGCCCGCCGCGGTGACCTCGGCGAGGCGCTTGTCCCTGCTGCTGGGGGCGACCACGAAGACGGTGTCGAGGCCGTGCTCGCCCGCCGCCTTGCGCCACTCCTCGGACTCCTCGACCGGCAGGTCCGGCAGGATGCAGCCGGCGCCGCCGGCGGCGGCCAGGTCGGCGGCGAAGCGCGCCGTGCCGTAGCGGTCGACCGGGTTCCAGTAGGTCATGACCAGCACCGCCGCCGCGGGGTGGGCGGTGGCCACCTCCTGGACGGTGCGCAGCACGTCCTTGATCCTCACCCCGGCCCGCAGCGCGATGTCGTCGGCGGTCTGGATGGTCGGGCCGTCCAGGACCGGGTCGGAGTGCGGCAGGCCGATCTCGACGACGTCGCAGCCGCCCTCGATCAGCGCGTTGACGGCGCGCACGCCGCCGTCGACGGTCGGGAAGCCGGCCGGCAGGTAGCCGATCAGCGCGGCGCGGTTCTCCGCCTTGGCCCCGGCCAGGACGTCACTGAGCTTCGAAGCCATGGTCACTTACCCCCGTTGCCGGTGCCGTCGCCGGCGTTGCCGGCCGCCTTGCCGCCGGTCTCGTCGTACAGGCCGAAGTACTCGGCCGCGGTGTGCATGTCCTTGTCGCCGCGCCCGGAGAGCGAGACCAGGATGGTGGCCTCCGGTCCGAGCTCGCGGCCCAGCTCCAGGGCGCCGGCCAGCGCGTGGGCGCTCTCGATGGCCGGGATGATGCCCTCGGTGCGGGACAGCAGCCGCAGGGCCTGCATGGCGGCGTCGTCGGTGACCGGGCGGTACTCGGCCCGGCCGGTGTCCTTCAGCCAGGCGTGCTCCGGGCCGACGCCCGGGTAGTCCAGACCGGCCGAGATGGAGTGCGACTCGATGGTCTGGCCGTCCTCGTCCTGCAGCACGTAGGTGCGCGAGCCGTGCAGGACCCCGGGGTCGCCCTTGGTGAGGGTGGCGGCGTGCTTCGGGGTCTCGGCGCCCTCGCCGGCCGCCTCGCAGCCGATCAGGCGCACCCCGGCGTCCGGGATGAACTCGTGGAAGATGCCCATCGCGTTGGAGCCGCCGCCGACGCAGGCGACCACGGCGTCCGGCAGCCGTCCGGTCCGCTCCAGCACCTGCTCGCGGGCCTCGACGCCGATGACCCGGTGGAAGTCGCGGACCATCATCGGGAACGGGTGCGGGCCGGCCACCGTGCCGAACAGGTAGTGGGTGGAGTCCACGTTGGCGACCCAGTCGCGGAACGCCTCGTTGATGGCGTCCTTGAGGGTGCGGCTGCCGGACGTCACGGACACCACCTCGGCGCCGAGCATCCGCATCCGCGCCACGTTCAGCGCCTGGCGCTGGGTGTCGACCTCGCCCATGTAGATGGTGCAGTCGAAGCCGAACAGCGCGCAGGCGGTGGCGGTGGCCACGCCGTGCTGGCCGGCGCCGGTCTCGGCGATGATCCGGGTCTTGCCCATCCGGCGGGTCAGCAGGGCCTGGCCCAGCACGTTGTTGATCTTGTGCGAGCCGGTGTGGTTGAGGTCCTCGCGCTTGAGCAGGACGCGCGCGCCGCCCGCCTCGGCGGAGAAGCGGTGCACATCGGTCAGCGGGGAGGGGCGGCCGGTGTAGTCCTTCAGCAGCCCGTCCAGCTCGGCCGCGAAGGCCGGGTCGGCCTTGGCCTTCTCGTACTCGTCGGCGACCTGTTCGACGGCGGCGACCAGCGCCTCCGGGATGAAACGGCCCCCGTAGGCGCCGAAGTAACCGCGGGCGTCCGGCACCTCGGCGCCGGGCAGGTAGTCCTTCTCGGACATGGTGGAGTCCTTCTCGCAGATGACGGCAGTGACGTCGGAACGGCCTAGCGGCCGTGCGTCCTGCGCCATCGGCGGCCCTGCACCTGCCCGGGCTCGCAGCCGATCACGTAGCGCACCCGCCTGCCCAGCACCCGGCGTGCGGGCGCGCGGCAGCCGCGCGGGCGGCAACCGGGAGCGAGACGGGAGGCGAGTTTCATGGCGGCGGGGTCAGTCCTTGTGCCGCAGGGCGGGGTGCGCACCGGCGGCGACCAGGTCGGCCACCGCGGCGCGCGGGTCCCGGCCGGTCACCAGGGTCTCGCCGACCAGCACCGCGTCGGCGCCCAGGTTGGCGTAGGAGATGACGTCCAGCGGGCCGCGCACACCGGACTCGGCGATCTTGACCACGTGGGACGGGATCGCGTGCACGATGTTGCCGAAGGTGTTGCGGTCCACCTCAAGGGTCTTGAGGTTGCGGGCGTTCACGCCGATGATCTTCGCACCGGCGTCCACCGCGCGGGCGATCTCCTCCTCGTCGTGCACCTCGACCAGCGGGGTGAGGCCGATCGACTCGGCACGCTCGATCAGCGACACCAGGGCCGGCTGGTCGAGCGCGGCGACGATCAGCAGCGCGAGGTCGGCGCCGTGCGCGCGGGCCTCCCAGAGCTGGTAGGCGGTGACGATGAAGTCCTTGCGCAGCAGCGGGGTGTCCACCGCGGCGCGGACGGCGTCCAGGTCCGCCAGCGAGCCGCCGAAGCGGCGCTGCTCGGTCAGCACGCTGATCGCCGCGGCACCGCCCGCCGCGTAGTCGGTCGCCAGGGCGGCCGGATCGGCGATGGCGGCCAGCGCTCCCTTGGACGGGCTGGAGCGCTTGACCTCGCAGATCACCCGCACCCCGTCGCCCTTGAGGGCGGCGACGCCGTCCTTGGCGTCCGGGGCCTTGGCGGCGAGCTCCTTGAGCTGGTCCAGTGAGACCTCGGCCTGCCGCTCGGCGAGGTCCTCGCGGACCCCTTCGATGATCGTGTCGAGCACACTCACGCGAGCGCCCCCATCAGTTCTGCTAGTTCTGCTAGCGAGGAGCCGGACGGCCAATGGGCCCGCCGGCCCTTCGATGGTATCGGCACCGGGGAGCGCGAGGCGCATCCACCCGGCGCGCGTCTCGCGGAACGGACGCCCCCCGGCATGCCTCCCGACACGCCTCCCAACTGCGGCTTCACACCGTCCACACCGCGCCGGGGTCAGATCAGCGGCGGCGCCAGCCCCACGCCCACCGACAGGTTGCGCACCACCGTGAACACCAGGACCAGCAGCGCGACCAGCGCCCAGCGGCGGGCGCCCAGCGCGACCCGGGGCGCCGGTCCCCCGGTCAGCGCCGCCCACACCCAGCGCACCCAGAGCAGCGCCAGCACCGCGAAGAGCAGCACCGCGGCCGCGTTGTCGTGCAGCGCGCCGCTGAGGTCGCCGTGGGCAAGGGCGTGGACGCAGCGCAGGCCGCCGCAGCCCGGGCACCACCAGCCGGTGGCCGCCAGGAACGGGCAGGTCGGGTAGTGGCCGGGGGCGTTCGGGTCGACCACCGCGAGGTACACGGTGGGGACGGCCGCCGCGGCCAGGGCGGCCAGCGGCGGACCGAGCCGGCGCAGGACGGACGGCCGGGCGGAGACGAGGGGGGCGGCGTTCACGCCCACGATTGTGCCGGTACGACGCGCCCGCCGGGGGCACGAAACGGCCTCCGGCGGCGAAACGTTCCAGCCGGGACGACGAAACGGCGGGCGTGGCGCCCGCCGTTCGGTACCGCGCGGGGCTTCGTCAGGCGGCGGCGACGACGGCGGCGGCCGCGGCGCGGTCCTCCACGGTCTCGACGTGCGGGCTGGGCTGCTTGCCCATGCCGGCCATCGACATGGCCTTGCCGATCACGCCGCCCAGCACGACGACCGCCAGGCCGCCCCAGACGACCGGCACCGACGGGAGGATCATCGCCACGCCCGCGATCGCGAAGCCGACGAAGGAGATGGTCACGCCGGTCCAGGCGGCGGGGTTGTGGCCGTGTGCTGCTGCCGACATCTGCGGTGCTCCTTGGTTCTCCGGGGCCCGGCCGGGCCCCGGCGGGCCCTTGGCGGGTTGACGGTTCCATTGTGCCGGGCCACACACCGTCGACCCAAAGGGGGTGCTCGTCTATCGGGTCACATCGGGGGCGGGGCCGGGTCAGCCCGCGGTCGGGTCCTCGCCGCGGTCCAGCGCCTTCCAGAGGTCCGCCGGCGTCTCGGCCGCCTTCGCCGGCGCCGTCCGGGTGGGGGCGTCGTAGCGGCTGCCCATGGCCGGCCAGCTCCGCCCGTACCGGACGACCAGCAGCCCGGCCAGGGCCAGCAGCAGCCCGCCGACCAGGGCCACCCAGGGCCAGCCGGTGTGGCCGACCTCGGTGGCGGTGGTGCCGGAGAGCGCCAGCTTGCGGGCCGCCTCGCCGTCCAGGGCGGCGCTGTCGCCCGCCCCCGCGGCCGCGGTCGCCGCCGCGCCGAGGCCGGCCAGCAGGGTGAGCAGGCCGACGGCGATCCGGCCGGCGCCGCGCACCGCGAACACCGCCAGCGCCGCCGCCATCGCCACCAGGGCCAGCCCGCCGGGCAGTTCGGAGATCCGGCTGCCGGTGACGGACACCTCCAGGGTGCCGGCCACGCCGTCGGCCCAGACCCGGCCGACGGCGGTCAGCACCAGCACCGCGCCCAGCACGGTCAGCAGCAGCATCAGGCCGAGCGAGCGGCGCCCGGACCTGGCGGGGGCGGCGGATACGGCTTCGGCACGCGACTGGGTAGGAACGCTCACCCGTCCACTATCCCCCGGCCGCCGCCCGGCTCCGCACCCGGGGTCGGCGACTCGACCGGAAAGTCGTCGGTCCGCAGCACCAGGGTCCGCCCCGCCAGCGGCAGGAACAGGTCGTTGCCGAACGGCACCCGCTCCGCCTCCCGGTACGTCCCGGCCGGCTGCGGCGCGCTGTACACCGTGCAGACCGCCTCCGCCGGGTCCACCAGCACGTACAGCGGGATCCCGCACTCCGCGTAGAAGCGGTGCTTGCGCACGAAGTCCTCGTCCTGCTGACCGCGCGGGACGGCCTCCAGCACCGCCTCCAGGTCGCGCCAGCCGTACCGGCCCCCGGCCCCGGGGCGCGCGCCCGGGGCGACCAGGGCCACGTCCGGCGCGTAGCCGTACCGCGCGGACGGGAAGTCCACGACGGCCTGGGCCAGCACCGTGCCGAGCCCGGCCGACTGCTCCCCGGCCTGCGCGGCGACGGCCCGCGCGATCGCCGCCGAGGCGGCCGTGCGCGGCGTCATGGTGACCTTCCCGGCGGTGATCTCCACCCGGTGGCCGGGCGGCAGCCGGGTGCCCGCCAGGACGTCCCAGGCCGATCCGGTGGGCTGCCGGTCGTCCGACATCGTGGCCTCCTCGCTGCTGGGCGTCGCTAGAGCGTCGGCGTGCGCAGGGTGTTGGCGGTCGCCACGGCGCGCAGGACGGCGGCGGCCTTGTTGCGGCACTCGGTGTCCTCGCCGTGCGGGTCCGAGTCGGCGACCACGCCCGCGCCCGCCTGCACGTAGGCGGTGCCGTCGCGCAGGACCGCGGTGCGGATCGCGATCGCGGTGTCGGAGTCCCCGGCGAAGTCCAGGTAGCCGACGCAGCCGCCGTACAGGCCCCGGCGGGTGGGCTCCAGCTCCTCGATGATGCGCATCGCGCGCGGCTTCGGCGCGCCGGAGAGCGTCCCGGCCGGGAAGCAGGCGGTCAGCACGTCGAACGCGGTCCGGCCGGGCGCCACCCGCCCGGTGACCGTCGAGACGATGTGCATGACGTGGCTGTACCGCTCGATCTGCATGAAGTCGACCACCTCGACGCTGCCCGGCTCGCAGACCCGCCCGAGGTCGTTGCGGCCGAGGTCGACCAGCATCAGGTGCTCGGCCCGCTCCTTGGGGTCGGCGAGCAGCTCGGCGGCCAGCTCGGCGTCCTCGTGCGGGGTGGCGCCGCGGTGCCGGGTGCCGGCGATCGGGTGCAGCATCGCCTCGCCCTCGGTGACCTTGACCAGCGCCTCGGGGCTGGAGCCGACCACGTCGAAGCCGCCCTCGGCGGCGCCGTCCGGACCGGGGAAGCGGAACAGGTACATGTAGGGGCTGGGGTTGGTGGTGCGCAGCACCCGGTAGACGTCCAGCGCGGAGGCCGGGCAGGGCGCCTCGAACCGCTGCGAGGGCACCACCTGGAAGGCCTCGCCGGCCCGGATCCGCTCCTTGATCTCCTCCACGGCCGCCCGGTACGGCGCGCCGCCGAACGGCGAGCGGACCTCCCCGGGGCCGGCCGGGGTGAAGGTGGCGAGGCCGGGGTCGACCGGCTTCAGCAGGTCGGCCTCCATCGCGTCGAGGCGGGCCACCGCGTCCGCGTAGGCCTCGTCGACGCCGCTGGCCAGGTCGTTGTGGTTGACCGCGTTGGCGATCAGCAGCACCGTGCCGTCGGCGTGGTCGAGCACGGCGAGGTCGGTGGCGAGCAGCATGGTCAGCTCGGGGAGCCGCAGGTCGTCCGGGTTGAGGTCGGGCAGCTTCTCCAGCCGGCGGACGACGTCGTAGCCGAGGTAGCCGACCAGGCCGCCGGTCAGCGGGGGCAGGCCGTCGTCGGTGCGGCGCGGGGTGTGCAGCGCCTCCAGCGCGGCGCGCAGCACCTGGAGCGGGTCGCCGGTGGTGGGGATGCCGACCGGCGGGGCACCGAGCCAGCGGGCGTTGCCGTCGGCGCCGGCGGTCAGCGTGGCGGCGCTGCGCACGCCCACGAAGGAGTAGCGGGACCAGCTGCGGCCCTGTTCCGCGGACTCCAGCAGGAAGGTGCCGGGGCGCTCGCCGGCGAGGCTGCGGTAGAGACCGATCGGGGTGAGGCCGTCCGCGAGGAGCCTGCGGGTGACCGGGATGACCCGGGTGTCGACGGCGAGCTTGCGGAAGGCTTCGAGGTCCATGGCGGGCGGCACCTTCTGGTCGTGGTGGGCTGGGGGATCAGGCGAGCGGGAGCACGTCGGCGTCGAAGCAGGTGCGGTCGCCGGTGTGGCAGGCCGCGCCGCTCTGGTCGACCTTGACGAGCAGGGTGTCGCCGTCGCAGTCCAGCGCCACCGAGACGACCCGCTGGACGTGGCCCGAGGTGTCGCCCTTGACCCAGTACTCCCGGCGGCTGCGGCTCCAGTAGGTGCAGCGGCCGGTGGTGAGGGTGCGGTGCAGCGCCTCGTCGTCCATCCACCCCAGCATCAGCACCTCGCCGGTGTCGTACTGCTGCGCGACGGCCGGGAGCAGGCCGTCGTCGGTGCGCTTGAGCCGGGCGGCGATCTCGGGGGCCAGGGCGGTGGAGCCGGGGGCGGCGGGTGTGGTGGACATGGGGCCATTGTGTCAGCCCGGCCCCGGCCGCCGGGCCGCCGTCCGGATCGCGGCCCGGCCCGCGCGGCGGCGGGCCCGGCCCGCCCCCGGCCGCGGCTCAGGCGGGCCGCTCGCAGCCCTGCGGCCAGATCCGGTGGACGAACAGCCCGGCCCGCCGGGCCAGTTCGGCGACGTGGGCGGGCTCGCTGCCGGGCTCGCCGTCCCAGACCGCGATCACCTCGTCGACCATGCCGACCAGGGCGCGGGCGGTGTCGTCGCCGAGGCCGCCGTGCTCGACGGCGGCGAGCCGGTGGACGGCGCCGGCCTCGTTCATCAGCCGCAGCCGGGTGCCCCGGTGCCGGTCCTCGGCGCGGCCCACCGGCGCCGCCCCGGCGGGGACGATCACCTCCAGCTTGCCGCCGTGGTCCAGCACGGACCGGGCGAACCAGCTCTCCGGGCCCTCGCCGGCGCAGGTGACGCCGACCAGGTCGTAGGAGCCGAAGGTGGTGACGAGGTTCCAGAGGTCCCCGCGGACCAGCATCTCGGTGATGCCACCCGACAGGCCGTGGTGACCGGTGATTCCGACGCGCATCCGAAACTCCTGGGATCGTGTCGTGCCGGGGCGAGCCTAACCGACCCCCGTCCGCCGCCGGGCTCCGCTCGGCCGCACCGGACCGGTCTGCTCGTACGAGTTGTGCCAACCGCCTGTCACCGGGCCCCGGGGTGGGCCATTCTCGTGGCCATGACCTCCGAGCACCTCCCCGCAGCCGCCTCCCGTCCGTCGCGGGGCCTGGTCCTCGCCGTCTCGGCGGTGCTGGCCGTCCTGCTCGCGGTGGTGGCCACCGTGCTGCTCTGGCCCGAGAAGAAGCCCGTCGCGCCGGCGCCGCCGCCCGCTCCCAGCACGGCCCCCCCGACGCCCACGCCCACCCCGCCCCCCACCCCGACACCGACCAGGACGGTGCCGTACACCTTCCTCCCGGTGGGCTCCTGCTTCGACCACCCGCAGCTGAACAAGACGGTCACCAAGCCGGAGGCCCGCCCCTGCGAGGGCGAGCACGACGGCGAGGCGATCGCCGACCTGCTGCTGCCGGACGGGCTGACCGGCGACAGCCAGATCGGCAAGGCGATGCGGGAGGGCTGCCAGCCGGCGCAGGCCGCCGCCGAAGCCCGCCAGGGCGGCGGCGGCCCCTACTACGGGTACCCGTTCGGTCCGTCCATGACCTACTACCAGCAGGGCTGGCGGGACTTCACCTGCACCCTGACGGCGAGCAACCGCCCGGGCGGCGTCCGGCTCTCCGGACACCTGCGCTGACGGCCGGGCCCGGGGCCGGGCCCCTAGGCTGTCCGCATGTCGAACCACGCCCTCGCCGAGCGCCACCGGCTGGCCGGACTCCTCGCCGCCGCCGGACCGGACGCCCCCACCCTCTGCGCCGGGTGGACCACCCGCGACCTCGCCGCCCACCTGGTCCTGCGCGAGCACCGGCCGGACGCCGCGGCCGGCATCCGGATCGGCCCGCTGGCCGGCTGGACCGAGCGGGTGCGCACCGGCTACGCCGAGCGCCCGTACGAGGAGTTGCTGCGGACGTTCCGCGCCGGCCCGCCGCTGCTCTCCCCCTTCGCGCTGCCCGGCGCCGACGAGGCGGCGAACACGGTGGAGTACTTCGTGCACGCCGAGGACGTCCTGCGGGCGGGCGACCCCTGGCAGGCGCGGCCGGTGCCGCCCGGGCGGGCCGAGGCGCTCTGGCGCCGCCTGCCGCTGCTCGCCCGGCTGGAGGGCCGCCGCTCCCCCGTCCGGCTGGAGCTGTGCCACCCGGACGGGCGGAGCCTGACGGCCGGCCCCGCGGGGGCGCCGACGGTGCAGATCACCGGCGAGCCGGGCGAGCTGGTGCTGTTCGTCCACGGCCGGGGCGCCCGCACCGAGCTGTCGGTGGACGGCCCGCCGGACGCGCTCGCCGCGCTGCACCACCTGTTCCCGCTGCCGGCGGCCCGGGGGTAGGGCCCGGGCGGGCGGCCGCGGGGACGTGCCCGCGGCCGCCCCGGCTGCGGATGTCAGTGGCGGGGTGCAGACTCGCAACGGGCCGGGAAGAGGCGCGGCCGCGCCTCCGGAACGCCGCCCGGCCGTCTTTCCGTCGAAGGAGCACCACCTCATGCTCACCACCGACTTTCCCACCGGCTCGCCCTGCTGGATCGACCTCGGCAGTCCGGACCCGGCCGCGGCCGCCGCTTTCTACGGCGCGGTGTTCGGCTGGACGTTCCAGGACCTCGGCCCGGAGACGGGCGGCTACGGCTTCCTGCAGGCCGACGGCAAGACCGTGGGCGCGATCGGGCCGCTCACCGAGGAGGGTGCGAAGTCCGCCTGGACGACGTACTTCAAGACCGCGGACGCGGACGCCACCGCCAAGGCCGTCGAGCAGGCCGGCGGCACCGTCCGGGCCGCGCCGTTCGACGTCATGGACGCCGGGCGGATGGCCCAGCTGACCGACCCGCAGGGCGCGCGGTTCGCGATCTGGCAGGCCGGCACCACCAAGGGCCTGGACGCGGTGTCCGCGGACAACGCGCTGGTCTGGGCCGAGCTGCACACCACCGACACGGAGGCCGGATTCGGCTTCTACGAGAAGGTCTTCGGCTGGCGCAACGAGAAGTTCCCGGCCCCGGGGATGACGTACCTGGTGCTCTCCCCCGCCGAGGGCGACCTGCGGGCCACCAGCTTCGGCGGCGTCGCCCCGGTGATGGGCGAGGGGCAGCCGCCGTCCTGGACGCCGTACTTCGCCACCGAGACGGTGGACGAGCTGGTGCGCCGTGCCCAGTCGGCCGGCGGCACGGTGCTGATGCCCGCCGAGGACGTCCCGGAGGTCGGCCGGATCGCCTGGCTGGCGGACCCGTTCGGCGCGCCGTTCGCCCTGATCAAGGGCGAACCGCGGCAGGACTCCTGAGCGGAGCCGCCCGGGCCGGCCGCGCACGCGGGCGGCCCGGGCGGCGCGGCCTCAGCGGACGGGGTGCCCGGCCGCCCGCAGCGCGTCCTTGACCTCGCCGATCCGCAGGTCGCCGAAGTGGAAGACGCTGGCGGCCAGGACGGCGTCCGCGCCGGCCTCCACCGCCGGGGCGAAGTCGGCGAGCTTGCCGGCGCCGCCGGAGGCGATCACCGGGACGGCCACGGTCTTGCGGACGGCCCGGACCAGCTCCAGGTCGTAGCCGTCCTTGGTGCCGTCCGCGTCCATCGAGTTGAGCAGGATCTCGCCCGCGCCCAGCTCGGCCGCGCGGCCCGCCCACTCGACGGCGTCCAGGCCGGTGCCGCGCCGCCCGCCGTGCGTGGTGACCTCGAAGCCCGAGGCGGTCTCGGTGCCCTCGGGGCAGCGCCGGGCGTCCACCGACAGCACCAGCACCTGCCGGCCGAAGCGCCGGGCGATCTCCCGGACCAGCTCCGGGCGGGCGATGGCCGCGGTGTTGACGCCCACCTTGTCCGCCCCGGCCCGCAGCAGCCTGTCGACGTCGTCGACGGCCCGGATGCCGCCGCCGACGGTGAGCGGGATGAAGACCTGCTCGGCGGTGCGGCGGACCACGTCGTAGGTGGTCTCGCGGTCGCCGGAGGAGGCGGTGATGTCGAGGAAGGTCAGCTCGTCGGCACCCTCGGCGTCGTAGAGCTTGGCCATCTCGACCGGGTCACCGGCGTCGCGCAGGTTCTGGAAGTTGACGCCCTTCACCACCCGGCCGGCGTCGACGTCCAGGCAGGGGATGACACGTACGGCGAGGGTCACGGCTGTTGGCCTTCCAGAGTGCGTGCGAGCCCGGCGCGGTAGGCGTCGAGTTCGACCTCGACCATCATCCGGGAGTCGATCAGGCCGTCGACCACCACCATGGTGGCCGCCGGGCGGGCGGCGTCGAAGAGCGCGCGGTGGGCGCGGCCCACCTCGTCGGCGTCGCGGGAGTGGGTGATGTACATCCGGGTACGGACCACGTCGTCCGTCGTCAGGCCGTACGCGGCCAGGGCCTTGAGGCCCACGCCGAACGCGGCGAGGGTCTGCAGGTACGGGTCGCCCTCGTGCTCGATCTTCCCGTCCACCCAGGCGGTGGAGCCGGCCACGTGCACGTGGTCCCCCGCGGCGACCGCCCGCGAGTAGCCGAACTCGTCCTCCTTGGGGGAGAACCCGGCCACCCGACCGCGTACGACCTGACGTTCCGTCATCCTGAAACCGCCTCCAGGGCCTCTTCGAGGGTGAACTTCTGCTCGTAGAGTGCCTTGCCCACGATGGCTCCCTCGACACCCTCGCCGACGAGAGTGGCGATGGCGCGCAGGTCGTCCAGCGAGGAGACGCCGCCGGAGGCGACCACCGGCTTGTCGGTGGCGGCGCAGACGTCGCGCAGCAGCCGCAGGTTGGGGCCGGTCAGGGTGCCGTCCCGGTTGACGTCGGTGACCACGTAGCGGGCGCAGCCCTCGGCGTCCAGGCGGGCCAGCACGTCGAAGAGCTGGCCGCCGTCGCGGGTCCAGCCGCGGCCGCGCAGGGTGGTGCCGACCACGTCCAGGCCGACGGCGATCTTGTCGCCGTGCTCGGCGATGACCTTGGCGACCCACTCGGGGCTCTCCAGGGCGGCGGTGCCCAGGTTGACCCGGGTGCAGCCGGTGGCGAGGGCCGCGGCCAGCGACTCGTCGTCGCGGATGCCGCCGGACAGCTCGACCTTGATGTCCAGCGCGGCGGTCACCTCACGGAGCAGGTCGCGGTTGCTGCCGGTGCCGAACGCGGCGTCCAGGTCGACCAGGTGGAGCCACTCGGCGCCGGCGTTCTGCCAGGCGAGGGCGGCGGCGAGCGGCTCGCCGAAGGAGGTCTCGGTGCCGGAGGCTCCCTTGACCAGGCGGACGGCCTGGCCGTCCCGGACGTCGACGGCGGGGAGCAGTTCGAGGCGGCTCATGATGGTGGCAACTCTCAGATCGTCAGAGGGTGTTGACCCAGTTGGTCAGGAGGGCGGCGCCGGCGTCGCCGGACTTCTCGGGGTGGAACTGGGTGGCCCAGAGCGGGCCGTTCTCGACGGCCGCGACGAACGGCTGCCCGTGCGTGGCCCAGGTCACCAGCGGGGCGTGCAGCCGCGCGCTGTGGACCTCCAGCTCCCAGCGGCGCACCGCGTAGGAGTGCACGAAGTAGAAGCGGGTGTCGGCGTCCAGGCCGGCGAAGAGCCGGCTGCCCTCGGGGGCGTCGACGGTGTTCCAGCCCATGTGCGGGACGACCGGCGCGTCCAGCGGCTCGACGGTGCCCGGCCACTCGTCGCAGCCGGGCGTCTCCACGCCGTGCTCGACCCCCTTCTCGAAGAGGATCTGCATGCCGACGCAGATGCCCAGCACCGGGCGGCCGCCGGCGAGGCGGCGGCCGATGATCTGCTCGCCGCGGACGGCCTTCAGCCCGCGCATGCAGGCCTCGAAGGCCCCGACGCCGGGGACGAGCAGGCCGTCCGCGTCCATCGCGGCCTGGAAGTCCGACGTGACGGTGACGGTCGCGCCGGTGCGCTCGACGGCGCGCTGGGCCGAGCGGAGGTTGCCCGACCCGTAGTCGAGTACGACGACGTTCTTGCCCATGTTCAGGTGTCCAAGTCTCTCGGCTGTTCCGAAGCGGCTCTGTGCGGCGCCGTCCCGCGGGGCGGCGCCGGGGGCGGGTCTACAGCCGCATGAGGCCGGAGGCCAGGCAGAGCACAGAACCTATGGCGAGCACGGCGATGACGCCCTTCGGGATCTTCTGCTTCCAGAACGAGATGACGCCGCCGGCCAGGAACAGGCCGACGAAGAGGAGGACGATCGCGGACTTGCTCACAGCGCACCCTTGGTCGAGGGGAGGATGCCGACCGCGCGCGGGTCGCGCTCGGAGGCGTAGCGCAGGGCCCGGGCCAGCGCCTTGAACTGGCACTCCACGATGTGGTGCGCGTTGCGCCCGTACGGCACGTGGACGTGCAGGGCGACCTGCGCCTGGGCCACGAAGGACTCCAGGATGTGCCGGGTCATGGTGGTGTCGTAGCTGCCGATCATCGGCGCCATCGACTCCGGCTCGGTGTGCACCAGGTAGGGGCGGCCGGAGAGGTCCACCGTGACCTGGGCGAGCGACTCGTCCAGCGGCACCGTGCAGTTGCCGAACCGGTAGATGCCGACCTTGTCGCCGAGCGCCTGCTTGAAGGCGGCGCCCAGCGCGAGGGCGGTGTCCTCGATGGTGTGGTGGGTGTCGATGTGCAGGTCGCCGTCGGTCTTCACGGTGAGGTCGAAGAGGCCGTGGCGGCCGAGCTGGTCGAGCATGTGGTCGTAGAACCCGACGCCCGTGGAGATCTCGGTCCGGCCGGTGCCGTCGAGATCGATCTCGACCAGGACCGAGGTCTCCTTGGTGGTGCGTTCAACGCGTCCGATGCGGGACATGCGGGTTACAGCTCCTGACTGGCCGCGCGCGCGGAGCGCGCCGCTGCGGGGGTGGGGGCGGGCGACGGGAGGGCGGAGCGGACGGCGTCCAGGAAGGCGTCGTTCTCGGCCGGGGTGCCGGCGGTGACGCGCAGCCACCCGGGCACGCCGTTGTCCCGGACCAGGACGCCCCGGTCGAGGATCGCCTGCCAGACGGCGTGGGTGTCCGCGAAGCGGCCGAACTGGACGAAGTTGGCGTCCGACTCGGTCACCTCCAGGCCCAGCCCGCGCAGCGCGTCGACCAGCCGGTCCCGCTCGGCCTTGAGCCGGCCCACGTACCCGAGCAGGGTGTCGGTGTGCTCCAGGCAGGCCAGCGCGGTGGCCTGGGTGACGGCCGACAGGTGGTACGGCAGCCGGACCAGCTGCACCGCGTCCACCACGGCCGCGTCGGCGGCCAGGTAGCCCAGCCGCAGGCCCGCCGCGCCGAAGGCCTTGGACATGGTGCGGGTGACCACCAGGTTGGGGCGGCCCTCCAGCAGCGGCAGCAGCGAGGCGCGGTGCGAGAACTCGACGTAGGCCTCGTCCACGACCACCAGGCTGGGCCGGGCGGCCTGCGCGGCGTCGTAGAGCCGCAGCACCACGTCGGCGGCGACGGCGGTGCCGGTCGGGTTGTTGGGCGAGCAGACGAAGACGACGTTCGGCCGGTGCTCGGCGATCGCCGCGACGGCGGCGTCCACGTCGATGGTGAAGTCCGCGTCGCGCGGCCCGGAGAGCCAGCCGGTGCCGGTGCCCCGGGAGATCAGCGCGTGCATCGAGTAGGAGGGCTCGAAGCCCAGCGCCGTGCGGCCGGGGCCGCCGAAGGTCTGGAGCAGCTGCTGCAGGATCTCGTTGGAGCCGTTGGCGGCCCAGACCTGCTCGCGGGTGCGCGCGAAACCGGTCGTCGTGGTCAGGTAGGCGGCCAGGCCCTCGCGCAGCTCGACCGCGTCCCGGTCGGGGTAGCGGTTGAGGCCGCGGGCGGCCTCGGCCACCCGCTCGGCGATCCGGGCCACCAGCTCCGCGGGCAGCGGGTACGGGTTCTCGTTGGTGTTCAGCTGGACGGGGACGTCCAACTGCGGTGCTCCGTACGGGGACTGTCCGCGCAGTTCGTCACGGATGGGGAGGTCGTCGATCTTCACGAGCGGGGAACCGTCCAGTCGCTGTGCCAGTTCTGTTCGTCTCCCACGAAACGTGCCTTGACGGCGTCGCCGTGACCGGGGAGGTCCTCGGCGTCCGCGAGGTTGACGACGTGCGCGGCGATGCCGGCCAGCGCCTCCCGGTCGTACTCGACGACCTGGACGCCGCGCAGGAAGGTCTGCACGGAGAGTCCGGAGGAGTGGCAGGCGCAGCCGCCGGTCGGCAGCACGTGGTTGGAGCCGGCCGCGTAGTCGCCCAGCGAGACCGGGGTGTAGCGGCCGATGAAGATCGCGCCGGCGTTGCGGACCCGGTCGGCGACCGCGTGGGCGTCCCGGGTCTGGATCTCCAGGTGCTCGGCGGCGTAGGCGTTCACCACCGCCAGGCCCTGCGTCAGGTCGTCGACCAGGATGACGCCGGACTGCCGGCCGCCCAGCGCCTCGGCCACCCGCGCGCTGTGCTTCGTCCTGGCGACCTGCGTCTTCAGCTCGGCCTCGACCGCCTCGGCCAGCTCGGGCGAGTCGGTGACCAGCACCGAGCCGGAGGTGGGGCCGTGCTCGGCCTGGCTGATCAGGTCGGCCGCGACCTCCGCCGGGTCGGCGCTGTCGTCGGCGAGGACGGCGATCTCGGTCGGACCGGCCTCGGAGTCGATGCCGATCCGGCCCGCGAAGTACCGCTTGGCCGCAGCCACGTAGATGTTGCCCGGCCCGGTGACCATGTTGACCGGCTCGCACTCCTCGGTGCCGAGCGCGAACATGGCGACCGCCTGGGCGCCGCCGACCGCGTACACCTCGGTGACGCCGAGCAGCGCGCAGGCCGCCAGGATCGTCGGGTGCACCCGGCCGCCGAAGGCCTTCTGCGGCGGCGAGGTCACCGCGATGCCGGTCACCCCGGCCTCCTGCGCGGGCACCACGTTCATCACGACGGAGGACGGGTAGACGGCGAGGCCGCCCGGCACGTACAGGCCGACCCGGTCCACCGGCACCCAGCGCTGGGTGACCGTGCCACCCGGCACGACCTGGGTGGTGTGCCCGGTGCGGCGCTGGTCGGCGTGGACGAGGCGGGCGCGGCGGATCGACTCCTCCAGCGCGGCGCGGACCTTCGGGTCCAGCGTCTCCAGGGCCTCGGCGAGCTGCTCGGCGGGCACCCGGGTGGACTCCAGCCGCACGCCGTCGAAACGCTCGGTGATGTCGATCAGCGCCGCGACCCCGCGATGATGCACGTCCTCGGCGATCGGGCGCACCGTCTCCAGGGCGGCCGCGACGTCGAAGTCGGCACGGGGCAGCAGGTCGCGCGGGTCGTCGAGGGATCCGCGCAGGTCGATTCGAGAGATCACGCCACCCAGTGTAAGGAGTGGCCGGAACCGGCGGCCCCGCATTTCAGTCCGTGATACGAAAGGCGAGACGACCGGGGGAGACGGGGGAACGATGGCGGAGCGTGCGCCGGACGGCTGGACGCGGACCGAGCAGGGGCTCTGGGAGGCGTTCCGCCAGGGCGAGGTGTACGACCTGCGGGCCGGCGGCGCCGAACCGGCGAACGGCGCCGGCGGCCGGACCGGCACCCCGCTGGACGACCCCTTCGGCGACGCACCCTGGGGCCCCGGGCGCACCGTCCGCGCCGAGGTCCTGGCCCACCTGCTGCTGGACGGCCCGCCGGCCGCCCCCGGCCGGGTCGCCTCGCTCAAGCTGACCGGCGCCCGGGTCACCGGCCCGCTGGTGCTGGCCGGCGGCACCATCGGCCACTACGTCGAGGTGCACGACTGCCGCTTCGAGCGGAAGGTCCTGGTGTCCGAGGCCGACGCCGGCACCCTGCGCTTCGTCAGCTGCGCGATCCCCCGCCTGGAGGCCTCCCGCCTGACCACCTCCGGCGACCTGCACCTGGCCCGCTGCCGAATACCGGGCGGCGTCCGGCTCACCGACTCCCGGATCGGCACCGACCTGCTGCTCAACCAGGCCGTCCTCGGCGGCGACCGGTTCGGCCGGGCGCTGTCCGCCGACGGCCTGGCCGTCAGCCAGGACTTCGAGGCGGACCGGCTGGAGTCGCGCGGCGAGGTCAGCCTGCGCTCCGCCCGGATCGGCGGCCGGCTCTCGCTGCGCGGCGCCCAGCTGTACGCCGTCCCGGAGAACCCGAACGCCCTCAACGCCGTCCGGCTCACCGTCGGCCACACCCTGTACCTCAGCGGTTCGGCGGACGGCGGCTGGTCGTCCTCCGGCTCGTACTACGGCTCCGGCTACGGCCAGGTCGTCACGGCCGGCGTGGCCGGCACGCCGTTCCGCGCGCACGGCGCCGTCCGGCTCTCGGACAGCCGCTTCGACAACGCCTGCCTGATCTCCGACGCCGAGTTCCACCTGGGCACGGACGACGAGCTGGCGCTGCGCCGGATCCAGACCCCCGAGCTGCGCTTCACCTGCCGCACCCCGCCCACCGGCAAGGTCTCGCTCTCGCGCGCCCGGGTGGGGAACCTGGTCGACGCCCCGGACTCCTGGCCGCACGGCAGGCACCTCGGCCTCACCGGCTTCACCTACGAGTGCCTGCGCCCGGCCGCGCCCTTCAGCGTCCCGCAGCGGATCGCCTGGCTGGAGGGCTCCTCGGTGGAGTTCCAGCCCGAGTCCTACGAGCAGCTGGCCGCCGCCCTGCGCCGCGACGGCGCCGACGACGACGCCCGCGAGGTGCTGTACGCCAAGCAGCGCCGCCGCCGGCAGACCCTGCCGCTGCCGGCCCGGCTCTGGGGCCGGGTCCAGGACGTCACCGTCGGCTACGGCTTCCGCCCCGGCCGGGCCGCGCTCTGGCTGCTGCTCGCCTGGGCGCTCGGCAGCGGCTACTTCGCCGCCCACCGGCTCCAGCCGCTCAAGGCCGACGAGAGCCCGCACTGGAACCCGGTGCTGTACGCGCTCGGCCAGCTGCTGCCGGTCGTCGACCTCGGCCAGCAGGGCTGGAACCCCGGCGGGTTCAGCCAGTGGGTGGCCTCCGGGCTGGTGATCGTCGGCTGGATCCTCGCCACCACGGTCGCCGCGGGCGCGACCCGGATGCTCCAGCGCGGATAACCCGGGCGCGAGGCGGCCGTCCGGGGAACTACGCTGTCGGCCGTGACAGAACGGCTGCCGCTCTTCCCGCTGAACACCGTGCTCTACCCGGGCCTGGTGATGCCCCTGAACATCTTCGAGGAGCGTTACCGCCGTCTGGTCGCCGACCTGCTCGCCCTCCCCGAGGACCAGCCGCGGCGGTTCGGCGTGCTCGCCATCAAGGACGGCCGCGAGGTCGCGCCGGTCCGGCCCGAGGAGGGCCCGGCCGGTCCGCTGGACGGCCTGGGCACCGTCACCGGGGACCCTCTGGAGGCGCTGTACCACGTCGGCTGCGTGGCCGACGTCGCCTCGGCCCAGGAGCAGCCGGACGGCCGGTACGAGCTGCTGGTCACCGGGACCACCCGGTTCCGGCTCCGCTCGGTGGACACCGGCGGCGCGTACCTGAACGGCGAGATCGAGACGCTCGAGGAGCTGCCCGGCGAGGGCGCCGGGGCACTGGCCTCCGGCGTCGAGCGGGCGTTCCGGGCGTACCAGAAGCGGCTGGCCGGCGCCCGCGAGGCCAGCACGGTCGGCCGCCAGGAGCTGCCGGACGACCCGCAGGTGCTCTCCTACCTGGTGGCCGCGGCCTCGGTGTTCGGGACGCCGGTCAAGCAGGAGCTGCTGGCCTGCCCCGACACCGCCCGGCGGCTGACCTCCGAGCTGGAGCTGCTGCGCCGCGAGACGGCGGTGCTCAGCTGGCTGCCGTCGCTGCCCGCGGTCGATCTGACCCGGCAGTCGTTCAGTCCCAACTGACCACGCCCACTCACGCGTTCGAAGAGGTCCCGATGGCCAGGAAGCCGAAGAAGGGCGGCGGGGGAACGCCCGCCACCGTCGCCCTGGAGAACGCCGCGGTGGCGTTCACCGTGCACTCCTACCCGCACGATCCGGCCGCCGCCTCCTACGGCGGCGAGGCCGCCGAGGTGCTCGGCGTACCGCCCGAGCGGGTCTTCAAGACCCTGGTCGCCGATGTCGACGGGGTGCTCACGGTGGGCGTCGTCCCGGTCGCGGGCCGGCTGGACCTCAAGGCGCTCGCCACCGCCGTCGGCGGCAAGCGGGCCGCGATGGCGGACCCGGCGGCCGCCGAGCGCAGCAGCGGCTACGTCCTCGGCGGGATCTCCCCGCTCGGTCAGCGCCGCCCGCTGCGCACCGTGGTGGACGACAGCGCGCTCGCCCACGCCACGGTGTACGTCTCGGCCGGCCGGCGCGGGCTGGAGGTCGAGCTGGCCCCGGCCGACCTGGTCGGCGTCACCGGCGCGCTGACCGCCCCGATCGGCCGCTGACCGCCGGGGCGCACCGGGCGGGTCCGGCGAAGGCCGCCCCCGCCCGGTGCGCCGTCACGGCGTGCGGCCCTGCGGCGGCTGGTCCTGCGACGGGCGGTCACCCGGGTGCTCCCCCGCCGGGCCCGGGTGCTCCCCCGCCGGGCCCGGGTGGAACGGCCCGCCGGGCAGCGGACCGGCCGCGCCGGGCGGCCCGGCCACCGGCCGCTGCGGGTCGTACGGGCCCGCCCAGTACGGCGGCGGGTCCTCCTCGCGCTTGCCGAAGGCGGCCGAGAGCGCCAGGAGCACCACCATCGCGGCCATCGGCCAGGCCAGCAGCGCGCCGTAGGCCCCGAGGTCGATGTCCGCGTCGAAGTGGCCGCCGTTGCCGACCCGCCGCGCCTCGGCGACGAGGTCGCTCGCCGGGCCGAGCCGCCGGCCCAGACCCCAGGCGCCCACCGAGGCCAGCAGGCCGCCGACCGCGAGGCCGGTCGCCACCGCGATCCCGCCGCCGCGCCGCCGGGTGAGCAGGAAGGCGCCGAGCGCGGTCACGATGCCCATGCCCAGCCCGATCAGGACGAAGACGCTGTCCGCCCCGGCCCGCTGCTCGCCCTCCGGGTCGCCGTAGAGGATCTTGTTGCCGTCGACCACCAGCGGCACCTTCGGCGCCAGCCAGGCCCAGAGCACCGCCATCAGCAGACCCAGCGCCAGACAGGCCAGCACCGTGACCGCACCGACCTTCAGCTCGGGCAGC
Organism: Kitasatospora sp. NPDC001603; assembly: GCF_040298365.1. Taxonomy (NCBI): domain Bacteria; kingdom Bacillati; phylum Actinomycetota; class Actinomycetes; order Kitasatosporales; family Streptomycetaceae; genus Kitasatospora; species Kitasatospora sp. NPDC001603. Next base: position 220,085 of record NZ_JBEPAA010000003.1, on the reverse strand, counting down.
AGCCGCTCCAGCGGCGCCCGCCGGTCCGCGGCCCGCAGGACGGCCTGGTCCACGGGCGGCGGCGCGTACGGGTCCCGGCCGGCGGCCGGACCAGGGGCGGTGGCGTCCGCGTCGGTGCCCGCGGCGGCACGCAGGGGGTCCGGAGGTGTGTTCGGTACGGTCACGGGCCCCATCGTTTCACGACCACCGCCCGAACGGACCCGCCACCCGTACCGGCCCGCGCCCGGAGCCCGCCCGGCCTCGCGCGGCGGGACCGCCGCACGGTTGCCCGGGGCTCGCCCGACACCTCCCGCCGCCCGCCGGTGCGGCGGATCATCGGGCAGGCCCTAGCGGGTGGTGGCCCGCCGGTACGCCCAGGTGGCCACCGCGAGCGACGCCACGCCGACCCCGGCGCAGACCGCCAGGTCGCCCGCCACCGCCGCCCAGTCCGGGTCGGCCGCGAAGGTCCGGGCGAACGCCTCCACGCCGTACGTGGAGGGCAGCAGCTCGCGCAGCCAGAGCACCGGCTGCGGCAGGTTGTCCACCGGGAGCACGCCCAGCAGCAGCGCCGCCGACATGCCGAGCTGCCCCAGCATGGTGGCGATCTCCTGCTTGGGCGCCAGCAGCCCGCAGGCCGCGCCCAGCCCGGAGAGCGCCGCCCCGGCCAGCGGCACCACCGCGAGCAGCACCCAGAGCTGCCCCATCGGCAGCCCGAACATCCAGGCCCCGGCGACGGCCGTCACCACGGTGCCCGGCAGCGTGAAGGAGGCGTACGCGGCGGCCGCGCCGAGGACCACCGAGGCCGCCGGGACGGGCAGCGTCGCGTAGTGGTCGAGGCCGCCGGTGGCCCGCAGCCGGCCGAAGTACTGGGCCAGCAGGTTGAGCGCGACGAAGGCCACCACCAGCACGCTGGAGCCGGCCACCACCGACCGCGCGGCCGAGGTCTGCCCCGGGTCGACGACGCCCCGCATCATCACCAGGATGCCGAGCGACTGGAAGGTCGCCACGAACAGCAGCGGGATGCGGGCCACCTTGGCCCGGGCCAGCTGCGCCCGGTAGACGGCGGCCAGCGCGGGCAGCAGCCGGGCGGCGGGTGCCAGCGGGGCGGGCCCGCCGGCCAGGGCCCCGGCGGTCTGCGGCGGCACCGAGAGCAGCGTCACTTGGCCAGTCCTCCATGGCGGCCGCCCAGCTTGAGGTAGGCGTCCTCAAGGCTCGGGGTGGCCAGGGTGAAGTCGTCCAGCGCGGCGAAGGCCGGGCCGGTGGTGACGGCGGCGACCAGTTCGCGGGCCCGCTCGGGGCTGGTGCGCACGGTCCAGCGCCGGCCGGTGCGCTCGGCCCGCTCGGCGAGCGCGGCGACGGCGGGCACCGCCATCGGTGCCTCGTCCCGCCAGACCAGGTCCAGCCGGACGTCACCGTCCACCAGTGCCTTGAGTCCGCCGGGGGTGTCGCAGGCGATCACCCGGCCCTCGTCCACGACCGCGACGCGGTCCAGCACGGTCTCGGCCTCGATGACGTTGTGGGTGACCAGCAGCACGGTGGTCCGCCGTTCGGCGCGCCGGCGGTCGACGGCGCTCCAGACCGCGCGGCGGGCGACCGGGTCCATGCCGGTGGTCGGCTCGTCCAGCACCAGCAGCGGCCGCTCCCCCACCAGCGCGGCGGCGAAGCAGGCGAGGCGGCGCTGGCCGCCGGAGAGCTTGGCGAGCGGCCGGTGGGCGAGCGGTTCCAGGGCGAGTTCGGTCAGCACGTCGGCGGCCTCGGCCCGGGCCCGGGCCCGGCTGAGGCCGCGCAGCCGGCCGGTGGTCTCGGCGGCGAGCGCGACGGTCAGCTCGTCCAGCGCGCTGGACTCCTGGCCGAGGTAGCCCAGCAGGCGGGCGGCCCGCTCGGGGTGGCGGACGACGTCGTGGCCGAGCAGCTCGATGGAGCCCGAGTCGGGCCGCAGCAGGCCGGTGAGCTGGCGGACCAGCGTGGACTTGCCGGCTCCGTTCGGCCCCAGCAGCCCGAAGATCTCGCCCTGCCGGACGGTCAGGCTGATGCCGTCGTTGGCCCGGATCTCACCGGCGGCCCCGGTGCCGCGTCCGGCGCGGTAGGTCTTGACCAGGTCGCGTACGGCACAGCACGGCGAGGCCTCCCCGGGTGCCCGCCCGGCCGTCTCGCTCATCCGCCCGCCTCGCTCCACCGAGCGGTCGCACCACGGATCGCGTCCCTGTCGACGCTCCGCTCCTTGCCCTCGCTCACGAGCGAAGACTCTACGCGGTGGACGCGGTCGGCCGGACAAGGGGGCCCGGCCGCCCGGGGCGGCGGGGCGGGCTAGTCGTCGACGACGAGGTCCCCGCCCGGCACCCGGCCGGCGAGCTCCTTCCAGAATCCCGCCCGGATGGCGTACCGGTCGTGCTCGTCGATCTGGTCGTCCTTGTGCGCGAGCAGCCCGAACCGGGCCGCGTAGCGGAGCAGCTCGCCGTCGACCCGGTGCGGGATGCGCGGGTAGTCGGGCCAGAGCACGGTGAGCCGTTCGACGTCGCCGAGCCGCTCCGTCCAGCGGCGGGCGAACACCTGGCCGACCTCGTGGGCGTCCCCGCCGATGGTGGTGATGTCCTCCTCGCGGTCGGCCCAGCGCTGCTCGGCGGTGGTCAGCTGGGCCAGCGTGGGCAGGCCGTCCCCGGCGGTGACGGCCTGTTCGGCGGCGGGCCGCTCGACCCAGCCCCGGTCCGACGACCAGCGCAGCACCGGGCCGGTGGGGTGCGCCGCCGCCGCCGGCAGCTGGGGGGTGCGCCCGGCGAGGTCCTTGGGCGTCGGCACGACCTTCAGCGCGGTGGCCGTCCCGGTGGCGCGCCCGTTCGCCACCGGCACCTGCTCGGCCGCGGGGACTGCGGCGGGCCGGGCCGCGGACGCGACGGCGGCGGGCGGGGCGGCCAGGATCTTGGCGATCTCGTGGCGCGGCCCGGGGGCGGGGAAGGCGGTGGCGGTGTCGCGCAGGGTGAACGAGCCCTCGATCCACTCCCGGTCGAGCACCCGCCGCTCGTCCGCCTCGCCGACCAGGTCCTCGGACTGGTTGAAGTCGCCGTCGGCGGCCTGCAGCGCCCAGAGGTGCACGACCACGCCGTGCTCCTTGGCGGACATCATGCCGGGCAGCAGGTCCCCGTCGCCGGTGATCAGCACGACGTCCGCGCAGGCCCGGTTGCGGGCGAGCTCGGAGAGCTCGGCGTGCATCGCGGCGTCCACGCCCTTCTGCACCCAGCGGCCCTCCGCCCTGGTCAGGGCGCCCAGCCGGACGGTGACCCGCGGCAGGACCCGGAGCCGGCGGTGCTCGGGCATCGGGCGGCGGTCGGGGGCGGCGTCGAACCAGTAGATCCGCAGCAGCGGCAGCCCGGTCTCGGCCTCGGCGCGCTCGCGCAGCGCGGTGATGAGCGCGGTGTGGTCGACACTGACCCGGGAACGGCTCGGGTCGCCGGCGAGCAGGCTGGCGGCGGCGCCCAGCAGGTAACCGGCGTCCACCAGGACGACACAGCGGTCCATCGCGCACCTCTTTTCGCTCGCCCTCGGGGATCCGGCGGCGCCGGTGTGCGGCGCTGCCGGGTGGGCGCGGTCGGCCCGGCGCTCGGGCCCGTGGGGTGAGGGTGCCCGTGGCCGCCCGATCGTTGGGTCACCTTTACCCCTGGTGCGCCCGCCGAATCTCGGCGGATGTCGCGGTCCGGCAACATCCGGCGGCGGTGCGGCCGGGGCGCGGGCGAGGTGCGCGCGAGGTGCGGCCGGGGCGCGGGCGAGGGCCGGGAACGCGCGGCGGGCCCCGTCCGAGGACGGGGCCCGCCGGGTGCGACCGCGTGCTCAGCCCTTGAGCTCGGCGGCGACGAGTTCGGCCAGCTGGACGGCGTTGAGCGCGGCGCCCTTGCGCAGGTTGTCGTTGGAGACGAACAGCGACAGCCCGTTCTCCACCGTCTCGTCGACGCGGATGCGGCCGACGAAGCTCGGGTCCTTGCCCGCGGCCTGGAGCGGGGTGGGGATCTCGCTCAGCTCGACGCCGGGGGCGGCGGCGAGCAGCTCGACGGCGCGCTCGGGGCTGATCGGGCGCTCGAATCGGGCGTTGATCTGCAGCGAGTGGCCGGAGAAGACCGGGACGCGCACGCAGGTGCCGGCCACCTTCAGCCCGGGGATGCCGAGGATCTTGCGGCTCTCGTGGCGGAGCTTCTGCTCCTCGTCGGTCTCGTTGGAGCCGTCCTCGACGATGGAGCCGGCCAGCGGCAGCACGTTGAAGGCGATCGGGCGCTTGTAGACCTTGGGTTCGGGGAACTCGACCGCGGAGCCGTCGTGGGCGAGCGCCGAGGCGCCGTCGACGACCTTGGCGGCCTGGTCCTGGAGCTCGGCCACCCCGGCCACGCCGCTGCCCGAGACGGCCTGGTAGGTGGAGACGACCAGCGCGGCGAGGCCGGCCTCGTCGTGCAGCGGGCGCAGCACCGGCATGGCCGCCATGGTGGTGCAGTTCGGGTTGGCGATGATGCCCTTGGGGCGGTTCGCGATGGCGTCGGGGTTGACCTCGGAGACGACCAGCGGGACGTCGGGGTCACGGCGCCAGGCCGAGGAGTTGTCGATCACGACGGCGCCGGCCGCGGCCGCCTTGGGGGCGAGTTCCCTGGAGGTGGAGCCGCCCGCCGAGAAGATCACGATGTCCAGGCCGGTGTAGTCGGCCGTAGCCGCGTCCTCGACGGTGATGTCGGTGCCCTGCCAGGGCAGCGTGCGCCCGGCCGAACGGGCCGAGGCGAACAGCCGCAGCTGCTCCACCGGACCCACACCTCCGGGAAGTCCTGCGCGCTCCGCCAGGATCTCGCGGACCACGCCGCCGACCTGGCCGGTGGCCCCGACAATGCCGATCTTCATTCCGACTACTCCTCTTGATGGTGCTGGTCACAGCCGCCCTCCGCCCATCATGCCTTGTGACCCGGGCGGGGCGACCTGGTATTCCACGGTGTGAGAGCCCGGCCCCGGTCCGGCCGGTCCCGCCGGGCGCCGATCCGGCCGGATCGGCCCGGGCCGGACTAGTGGTCCAGACCGGTGGCGAGCGCGAGCGCCACCGCCACCTCGTCCGCCCCCGCCGGCAGCAGCGGCAGCCGGACGTCCGGGGTGGGGATCCGGCCCTGCGCGTGCAGCACGCCCTTGACCACGGCGGGGTTGGGCGCGGCGAAGGCGGCCGTCGCCAGCGCGGTCAGCCGGTGCCCCAGGGCCCGTGCCCGCGGTACGTCCCCGCGCTCCCAGGCGTCGGTCAGCTCGACGAACCGGGCGGTGGCCAGGTGGGCCGAGGCCGGGATGCCGCCGGCGCCGCCGAGCGCCAGCACCGGCGCGAGGAAGGCGTCCTCGCCGGACAGCACCGCGAACCCGTCCGGGGCCTGCGCGAGCAGCTCGACGGCCGCCTGGTCCAGCCCGCCGGTCGCGTACTTGACGCCGACCACGCCGTCGATCGCGGCGAGTTCGAGCAGCGCGCCGGCCGACAGCCGCTGCCCGGTCCGGTACGGGATGTGGTAGACGACCAGCGGCACCGCGCTCGCCGCGGCCAGCGCCCGGAAGTGCGCGACCGTCCCGGCCTCGCCCGGGCGGACGAAGGCCGGGACGGTGACCAGCGCGGCGGCCGCCCCCGGCACCCGCGCGCCCAGCCCGGCCAGCTCCTCGGCGGCGGCCCGGGTGTCGGCCCCGCCCGCGCCGACCACCAGCTGGGCGCCGCGGTCGGCGCAGACGGCCGCGCAGGCGTCGACCACCGCGCGCCGCTCGGCCGCGTCCAGCGTGGCCGGTTCGCCGGTGGTGCCGAGCGCGACCAGCCCGGCCGCGCCGTCGTCCAGCAGCGAACCGGCCAGCTTCTCCAGTGCGTCCAGCGCCACCGAGCCGTCCTCGGCGAACGGGGTGACCAGCGGGACGTAGATGCCCTTGAGAACCGTGTGTTCCATGCCCACGATCCTGCGGCCCGGTCATCACTCAGGTCCAGTTCACATTTCTGACGCTTCTCGTAAGCTGGGCCGATGCTCGATGTCCGACGCCTGCGCCTGCTGCGCGAACTCGCCCACCTCGGCACCATCGCCGCCGTCGCCGAGTCGCTCTCGTTCAGCCCTTCGGCGGTCTCCCAGCAGCTGTCCGTCCTGGAGAAGGAGGCCGGTGTCCCGCTGCTGGAGCGCACCGGGCGGCGGGTCGCGCTGACCCCGGCCGGGCTGGGCCTGGTCCGGCACGCCGAGGCGGTGCTGGCGCGGCTGGAACAGGCCGGCGCCGAACTCGCCCACGCCAGGGAGGGGCTGGCCGGTCCCCTGCGGATCGGCACCTATCCTTCGGCGGCCCGGGCGGTGATCCCGGCGGTGCTCGCCGAGCTGTCCGGCTGGCACCCGGGGCTGGAACCGATGGTGGCGGAGGTGGACCCGGCGGACGTGGCGGCGGCGCTGCGCGCGGGCGAGCTGGACGTCGCGCTGGTGCACGAGTACGACCTGGTGCCGACCGACCCGGAGCCCGGCCTCGCGGTGACCCGCCCGGTGTTCACCGAGCCGATGTACCTGGCGGCCCGGGCGGCCGGCACCGTCGCCGAGCAGCGCGCCGCGCCCTGGATCATGGCGCCGCGCGGCACGCTCTGCCACAGCATGGCCGTCCGGGCCTGCGAGAGCGCCGGCTTCGCCCCCCGGATCCGGCACCAGATCGACGACTTCGCGACGGTGCTGGCCCTGGTGGCGGCCGGCCAGGGGGTGGCGCTGGTCCCGCAGCTGGGCACGGAGCGGACCCCGCCCGGGGTGGTGCTGACCCGCCTGCCGATGTACCGCCGGACCCGCGCCGCCTTCCGGGCGGGCGCGGGCTCGCACCCGGCGATCTCGGCCTTCGTCTCGGCCCTGCACACCGCCGTCCCGCCAGCCCTCGGCGGCGCGGTGCTCTGAGCTCGCCCCGGGGCGTCTCCCGGGGCCGGTCTCAGTTCGCCAGGCAGCTCGGCCCGAGCAGCTGCTTGAGGTCCCCGAACAGCGCCGGGTCGGACTTCACCCGGTGCCGGTCCAGCCGCAGCACCGTGGTGGTGCCGCCGCGCCGGAGGTGGACGTGCACCTCGGTGGTCCCCTTGTGGTGGGCCAGTACCTCGCCGAGCCGGGTCACCACCTGCGGGTTGAGCCGGCTCTCCGCGATGGTGAGGGTGATCGGCAGCTGGGCGGCGACGTTCGACAGGTCCGGCACCGACAGCTCCATGCCCATCAGCCGCGGCACGTCCTCCCGCTTGTCCAGCTTGCCGCGGACGAACACCACGGAGTCCTCGACGAGTTGCGAGGAGACCAGCTGGTAGCTGGCGGGGAAGAACATGCAGTCGATCGAGCCCGCCAGGTCCTCGACGGTGGCGATCGCCCAGGCGTTGCCCTGCTTGGTCATCTTCCGCTGGAGGCCCGAGATGATGCCGCCGATGGTGACGATCGAGCCGTCCGGCCGCTCCGCGAGGTCGGCCACCGCGCAGTCCGCCCTGTCGGCGAGGAGGTGCTCGATGCCGTGCAGCGGGTGCGAGGAGACGTAGAGGCCGAGCATCTCCCGCTCCTGGGTGAGCAGGAAGGCCTTGTCCCACTCCTCCTCGGAGAAGACCACGTCCAGCCCGAAGCTCGGCTCGTCGGCGACCGCGTCGCCTCCGAACAGGTCGAACTGGCCCTCCGCCTCCTTGCGCTTGACCCCGACCACGTTGTCGATCATCGGCTCGAACTCCGCGGTCAGCCCCTTGCGGGTGTGCCCGAGCGAGTCGAACGCGCCCGCCTTGATGAGCGATTCGACGGTCCGCTTGTTGCAGACCACCGACTCCACCTTCTCCAGGAAGTCGGGGAAGGAGGTGAACTTCCCCTTCGCCTTCCGGGTGCGGATCATCGACTCCACCACCGGCCCGCCGACGTTGCGGATGGCGGTGAGACCGAACCGGACGAGGGTGTCCCCGTGCGGGGTGAAGTCGGAGTCGGACTCGTTGACGTCCGGCGGGAGCACCTGGATGCCCATCTTCCGGCACTCGTTGAGGTAGACCGCCGACTTGTCCTTGTCGTCCTTCACCGAGGTCAGCAGCCCGGACATGTACTCGGCCGGGTAGTTGGCCTTGAGGTACGCCGTCCAGTACGAGACCAGCCCGTACCCGGCGGTGTGCGCCTTGTTGAAGGCGTAGCCGGAGAAGGGGACGAGGACGTCCCACACCGCCTGGATCGCCGCGTCCGAGTAGCCGCGCTCGCGGCAGCCCCGCTGGAACGGGACGAACTCGGCCTCCAGGATCTCCTTCTTCTTCTTGCCCATCGCGCGGCGCAGCAGGTCGGCCTGGCCGAGCGAGTAACCGGCCAGGATCTGGGCGGCCTTCTGCACCTGCTCCTGGTAGACGATCAGGCCGTACGTCGGCTTGAGGATCTCCTCCAGGGGCTTCTCCAGCTCCGGGTGGATCGGGGTGATCTCCTGCTGGCCGTTCTTGCGCAGCGCGTAGTTGGTGTGCGAGTTGACGCCCATCGGGCCCGGTCGGTACAGCGCGAGGACGGCGGAGATGTCCTCGAAGTTGTCGGGCTTCATCAGGCGCAGCAGCGAGCGCATCGGCCCGCCGTCGAGCTGGAAGACGCCGAGCGTGTCGCCGCGGGCCAGCAGCTCGTAGGCGGGCTTGTCGTCCAGGGGCAGGTCGAGCAGGTTGATCCTGACGCCCTTGTTCCGCTCGATCGCCTTGACGGCATCGTCCATGATCGTCAGGTTGCGCAGGCCGAGGAAGTCCATCTTGAGAAGGCCGAGGCCCTCGCAGGTGGGGTAGTCGAACTGCGTGATGGTGACGCCGTCGGTGTGCCGGGTCCAGACCGGGATGTGGTCGGTGAGCGGCTCGGCGGACATGATGACGCCGGCCGCGTGCACCCCAGGCTGGCGGATCAGGCCCTCGATGCCGCGCGCGGTGTCGATCACCTTGCGGACGTCCGGGTCGTTCTCGTACAGCCCGCGGATCTCGCCGGCCTCGCCGTAGCGCGGGTGCGAGGGGTCGGTGATGCCCGAGAGCGGGATGCCCTTGCCCATGACGTCCGGCGGCATCGCCTTGGTGATCCGGTCGCCCATCGCGTACGGGTAGCCGAGGACGCGCGAGGAGTCCTTGATGGCGGCCTTCGCCTTGATGGTGCCGTACGTGACGATCATGGCGACCTTGTCGGAGCCCCACTTGTCCGTCACGTACCGGATCACGTCACCGCGCCGGCGCTCGTCGAAGTCGATGTCGACGTCGGGCATGGAGACGCGCTCGGGGTTGAGGAAGCGCTCGAAGATCAGGCCGTGCGGGATCGGGTCGAGGTCGGTGATGCCCATCGCGTAGGCGACCAGCGAGCCGGCCGCCGAGCCGCGGCCCGGCCCCACCGCGATGCCCTGCTCCTTGGCCCACATGATGAAGTCGGCGACCACCAGGAAGTACGCCGGGAACCCCATCTGGATGATGGTGTCCATCTCGTACTCGGCGAGCTTCTTGTGCTCCTCGTCGTACCCGCCCGGGAAGCGCCGGTCCATGCCCTGCCAGACCTGGGCCTTGAAGAAGTCCGCCTCCGACGCGAAGCCCGCCGGGATCGGGAAGCGCGGCATCAGGTTCTTGAACTCGAACATGCCCTCGGTGTCGACCCGCGAGGCGACCAGCAGCTGGCTGTTGCGGCAGCCCTCCTGCCAGGCGTCCGAGGAGTCCAGGGCGTACATCTCGGCGGCCGACTTGATGTAGTAGCCGGTGCCGTCGAAGCGGAAGCGGTCCGGGTCCGAGAGGTTCTTGCCGGTCTGGACGCAGAGCAGCAGGTCGTGCGCGCCGGCGTCGGACTCGGTGGTGTAGTGCGAGTCGTTGGTGACCACCGGCGGGATGTCCAGCTTCCGGCCGATCTCCAGCAGCCCGTCGCGGACCCGCTTCTCGATGTCCAGGCCGTGGTCCATCAGCTCCAGGAAGTAGTTCTCCCGGCCGAAGATCTCCCGGTAGTCGGCGGCGGACCGGAGCGCCTCGTCGAACTGGCCGAGCCGCAGCCTGGTCTGCACCTCGCCGGAGGGGCAGCCGGTGGTGGCCATCAGGCCGGCCGCGTGCTCGGCGATGATCTCCTTGTCCATCCGGGGCCACTTCACCAGCCAGCCCTCGGCGTAGGAGCGCGAGGTCAGCTTGAAGAGGTTGTGCAGGCCCTGCTTGTCGCGGGCCCAGATGGTCTTGTGGGTGTAGGCCCCGGACGCCGAGACGTCGTCCCGCTTCTGGTGCGGCTGGCCCCAGAGGACGCGCTTGGTGTTGGTGCGCGACTCGGGCGCGACGTACGCCTCGATGCCGATCACCGGCGTGATCCCGGCGGCGGTGGCCTGCTTGTGGAACTCCGCCGCGCCGTACATGTTGCCGTGGTCGGTCATCGCGACATGGGTCTGGCCCAGCCGCTCGACCTCCTTGAAGAGCTGCTTCAGCCGGGCGGCACCGTCCAGCATCGAGTACTCGGTGTGGACGTGCAGGTGCGCGTACGGCTGGTCGCTCAAGGCGGGGCCTCCGGAGGCTGGTGCTGTCTGGCTGGCCGGCGAACGCACAGGTCACGGAGGTGCCTGGAAACAGCTGTGGTCCGAGCCGCCATCGGGGCCCGGACCAGCTCTCACACGTTCACGGTCCTACTCTAGCCTCCGGCCCCAGAAGTGCCCGGCCGCCCACCACGCCGCAAAGGACCCTTCCATGTCCCACCCGCAGCCCATCGCCGACCACCGCGCCGAGACCGTCCTGAGCGTCTTCGACACGGCCTTCGGCGACCTGCTCGCCAAGGACCCGGCGGCGTTCCGGGTGAAGTTCCGGAAGATGGCCGCCTCGGCGTTCGCCTTCTACCGGGGCACCGCCGGGCTCTACTACGCCGACCTCGCCGACGGCCCGTTCGCCGGGTACGGCGCCACCTTCCTGGACGAGCGCACCAGCCGGGTCTGGATCCACGGGGACCTGCACGCCGAGAACTTCGGCACCTACCTGAACGCCGAGGGCCGCCTGGTCTTCAACGTCAACGACTTCGACGAGGCCTACGTCGGCGCCTTCACCTGGGACGTCCAGCGCCTCGCCGCCTCGCTGGCCCTGATCGGCTACGCCAAGGCACTGTCCGACACCACGATCACCCAGCTGGTCACCGCCTTCGCCACCGCCTACCGGGCCCAGATCGCCGCCCACGTCTCCTCCGGCGACGCCGACCCCTTCACCCTGGACACCGCCACCGGCCCGATCCTGGACACCCTGCGCCGGGCCCGGCTGCAGACCCGGGTCGCGCTGCTCGACGGCGACACCGTCGTCGAGGGCTACGAGCGCCGTTTCCGCCTCGGCGGCGGCGCGATCGAGCTGGACGAAGCGACCCGCGCCGAGGTGCTCGCCGCCTTCGAGGCGTACGTCGCCACCCTGCCGCCCGCCTCCCGCACCCGGCCGGAGTCGCTGAAGGTCAAGGACGTCGTCGGCCGCCGCGGCATCGGCATCGGCAGCGCCGGCCTGCCCTCCTACAACCTGCTGCTGGAGGGGCACACCGACGCGCTGGAGAACGACGTCGTCATCTACATGAAGCAGGGCCAGACCCCGGCCGTGTCGCGGCACGTCACCGACCCGGCGATCGCCGGGTACTTCGAGCACGAGGGCCACCGCACGGTCATCTCCCAGCGCGCCCTCCAGGCGCACAGCGACCCGTGGCTCGGCCACACCACCCTGCGCGGGCGCGGCCAGCTGGTCGCCGAGGTCTCGCCCTACACCACCGACCTCGACTGGACCGACCTCAACGAGCTGTCCGACCTGCTCGCCGTCACCGAGTACCTCGGCCGCGCCACCGCCACCATGCACGCGGCCGCCGACGAGTCCTCCAGCGGCCACACCCTGGTGCCGTTCTCCACCGAGCACGCCATCGACGCCGCCATCACCCGCGACGAGGCCGGCTTCACGGCGATGCTGGTCGACTTCGCGCACGCCTACGGGGCGCAGGCCCGCCAGGACCACCAGCTCTTCGTCGACCTCTACCGCAACGGCCGCATCCCCGGCCTGTAGGGCTACCCGGTCAGGGCCGCCAGCCGCTCCCCGGCGGCGGCCCTGACCTCCGCCTCCTCCATCGGGTCGTCCCGCAGGTAGGCCAGCCGCTCCCGCACCTCCGGCCCGTCCGGCGCCTGCCCGACGGCCAGCAGCCGCGCCGCCGCCTCGCAGTCCCGGAGCGACTCGGTGTACACCGCGCCCAGCCCGGCGGGGCCGATCGCGGCCAGCGCCTCCAGATAGGCGGCCCGCTCGTACGAGTGCGGCGTCCACAACCAGAACCGGCGCAGCAGCGAGACGGCGTCCCCGGCCTCCGCCGGCCCGAACCGGGCGAGCGCCTTGGCCTGCCTCCTCGGCCCGCACCAGTGCCGCCGCACCCAGTGCCGTTCCAGCTCCGCCACCAGCACCGGGACGTCCTCGACCGCCCCGTACTCGGCCAGTACCCACTGCCCCTGCGCCCGCAGCCAGTCCGGCTCCGTGACCGCGGCCCACTCCCGCGCGGCGGGCACCGCCCGGGCGCCGAGCTTCTCCAGCACCCCGATCAGTGGCCACAGCACGTACCTGCCGTCCGCCGTCCCCAGCGACGGCACCAGCGGAAGCACCCCGGGCTCCGGCCCCCGGTCGTCGAGCACGTCCAGCGCGGCGGTCCGGCGCTCCTGCGACTCGGCCGGATCCGCCAGCAGCTCCAGCAGCTCCGCGTTCCCCGTCCTCGCCAACGGCTTCGCCTCCGGGGGCCCGTGCACCGGCCCCGGCCTGACCCACCCCCAACGCGTCCACGGCTCGCCCCACCGGTCCGCCGGATCCCGTCGCGCCCGTTCCCCGGCCGTCTCCGCCAGGTCCTCCCACCACTCCACCGGCCACCGGTCCGCCATCGCCTCCAGCACCGGCGCCCAGTACCGCCCCACCCCCACATGCGCCCGCAGCGCCTCCCGGGCCTGCGCCGAACCGTCGAGCGCCAGCAGCACCAGCACCGCGCCGGCCCGCTCACAGGTGTCCTCGTCCCCCGCCAGCAGCTCGACCACCGGCCCGACCGGCAGCGCGAGGTCCCTGACCAGCCGCGCCAGATAGAGCGCCCGCTGATCGACGGACTCCCACCGCCAGTCCCACCGCACGCACCCGTACACCAGCTCGGCGGCCGCCGCCGGGTCCTCCTCGGCCATCCGTGCCCCGAGCCCCCGGCCCCGCTGCAACAGCCCCGGCAGCGTCGCCGCCGGGGCGTACTCGTATCTCCGCTGTGTCACCCCGCCATCCTCCCCCAGCCCCCCTCGAGGACGGTTTCCGACCTATATCCCCCCTAGCGTCGGCCTTCCCGGACATGCGATGCGGAGACCGACATGAACCTCACCTGGCCGCAGGTCAGCGCCCGCCGTCTCGCCCGGCACGGACTGACCGCTCCGCTGCCGGGCGGACCGGCCGCCGTCGCCGGGGCGGTCTGCCGCGCTGGCGCCAGGCCCTGCCATTGGCGGCGGTCCGCGGCGCGCTCTGAATCGGCCCGGACCGCGGCCGCCAGGTCACCTACACCAACCCGCACCGGCTGCTCCCCGCCTTCACTCCGGCCGAGCCGCGGACCGCCCTGGACTGGCTGCTCCGCCGCTACCCGCACGCCTACGGCCCGGCCACCCCGGAGCACTTCGCCCGCTGGCTGGCCGCCCCCACCCGCTGGGCCGAGCGGCTCTTCACCGACGACCTGGTGCCCGTCCCGCTCGAAGGCGGCACCGCGTGGCTGCCCGCCGACGACACCGACTTCCCGCCCGCCGAGCCGACCGGCCCGCGCCTGCTCCCCTACTTCGACGCCTACACCGTGGGCTGCCACCGCCGCGACCTGCTCTTCCCCGGCCCGGCCGCCACCCGCGCCCTGAACCGCGGCCAGGCCGGCAACTACCCGGTCCTGCTGATCGACGGCACGGTCGCCGGTGTCTGGCACCAACGCCGCACCGGCCGCCGCGTCGACATCACCGTCGAGCCCCTGACCGGACTCACCCGCCGGCACCGCCACGACCTCGACGCCCAGGCCACCCGAATCGGCGAAATCCCGGAAGCCACCCCCACCGTGACCATCGGCCAGGTCACCACCGGCCCCCACGCCCGACCGGGGCATCGAGGCGCCGAACAGAGTGGGGCGGGGCCGGAACAGCCGTGCACAGGAAGTCGGCCGGGCCGACTTCCTGTGCACGGGGCGCGTCTCAGGCCGCCTGGTCGTCCAGCTCGGCGAGAAAGTCCAGGGCCACCGCCCAGGTCCGCTCGGCCGCCTCGGCGTCGTAGTCGGGCAGCTCGGGGTCGGTGTAGACGTGACCGGCGCCCCGGTAGCGGTGGACCTCGACGTCGGCGCCGGCCCGACGCAGCTGCAGGTACCAGGCGTTCAGCCAGTCCTCGGACTCGAACGGGTCCGGCTCGGCCACGTGCAGCTGGACGGGGATCGAGGTCGCCGCGTCCTCCCGGATGTCCGAGGTGCCGTGCAGCAGGAGCAGGCCGAGCGCCTTCTCGTCGGCCAGCGCGAGGTTCTGGGCGAGCGAGCCGCCGAGCGAGAGGCCGGCGTAGACGAGCGCGGCTCCCGACCCCAGCAGCGGGGCGGCGGCGCCGACGGCCCGGCGCAGCAGCTCGTCACTGCCGAGCTCCTCCTTGTACGCCATGCCCTCCTCGACGTCGTCGAAGGTCTTCCCGTCGAACAGGTCCGGGGTGTGCACGGTGTGCCCGGCGGCGCGCAGCCGGTCGGCGGCGGCGTGGACGGCGGGGCGCAGTCCGTAGACGGAGTGGAGGAGCAGGATCTGGGCCACGGTCGGACTTCCTTGCAGGGCGGGCGGAGACTCCCCCCATCATCGCTCATGGCCACCGGGTGGCCTCGCGCCCGCGCGGCGGTGGCGGAGGCCACGCGTCGGTGAAGCGGCGACGAACAGTCAGTCCGTCCTATGGAGTGGCGCGTTACCGACCGGTAGCCTGTCCGCCGTGACTGACCTTGTCGATGACATGACCGCTGCCCGCCCGCACCGCCGCCAGGTGCTGAAGGCCACCGCGATCGTGGCGGGCGCCGCCGCCCTGCCGCTCGCCCTCGGCTCCGCGGCCTCGGCCGCGACCGCCCCGCAGTTCCTGCACGGCGTCGCCTCCGGCGACCCGCTCCCCGACGGCATCCTGCTCTGGACCCGGGTCACCCCGACCCCCGACGCCGTTCCCGGCTCCGCCACGGGCCCGGCCACCGAGGTCCGCTGGGAGCTCGCCACCGACAAGGGCTTCACCCGGATCGCGGCGAGCGGCACGGTGACCGCCACCGCCGCCTCCGACCACACCGTCAAGGCCGACGTCCGCGGCCTGACCCCGGACACCCTCTACTGGTACCGCTTCACCGCCGGCGCCGCCGTCTCCCCGGTCGGCCGCACCCACACCACCCCGGCCGCCGACGCCGCCCTCTCCCGTCTGCGCCTGGGCGTCGCGTCCTGCGCCAACTGGGAGGCCGGCTACTTCTCCGCCTACCGCCACCTCGCCGCCCGCGGCGACCTGGACGCCTTCCTCTTCCTCGGCGACTACATCTACGAGTACAAGACCGGCGAGTTCTGCGCCCGCGGCTCGGTCGTGCGCCCGCACGCCCCCGCCCACGAGATCCTCACCCTCGCCGACTACCGGACCAGGCACGGCCGCTACAAGACCGACGAGGACCTCCAGGGGCTGCACGCGCAGGTCCCGACCATCGCGATCTGGGACGACCACGAGTTCGCCAACGACGCCTGGTCCGGCGGCGCCGAGAACCACACCCCCGGCACCGAGGGCGACTGGGCCGACCGGATGGCCGCCGCCAAGCAGGCCTACTTCGAGTGGATGCCGGTCCGCCCGTCGATCGCCGGCACCACCTACCGCCGCCTGCGCTACGGCAAGCTCGCCGACTTCCACCTGATGGACCAGCGCTCGTTCCGCTCGGAGCAGGTCAAGGTCGGCAACGGCGACGTCGACTCGGCCGACCGCAGCATCACCGGTCGCGCCCAGATGGACTGGCTGAAGGCCGGGCTCACCGCCTCCGACACCACCTGGCGGCTGATCGGCAACGAGGTGATGATCTCCCCGGTCGCCTTCTTCTCGCTGCCGGACTACCTGCTGCGCCCGCTGGCCAAGCTGCTCGGCCTGCCGGGCGAGGGCCTCGCGGTCAACACCGACCAGTGGGACGGCTACACCCACGACCGCCGCGAGCTGCTCGGCCACCTCAAGACGAACGGCATCACCAACACCGTCTTCCTGACCGGTGACATCCACTCCGCCTGGGCGTCGGACGTCCCCAACGAGGCCGCCACCTACCCGCTCTCGGGCAGCGCGGCCACCGAGTTCGTGGTGACCTCGGTGACCTCGGACAACATCGACGACGTCCTCAAGGTCGCCCCGCAGACCCTCTCGCTGGTGGCGGCCGCGGCGATCAAGTCGGCCAACCCGCACGTCAAGTGGGTCGACCTGGACTCGCACGGCTACGGCGTCCTGGACATCACCCCGAGCCAGACCCAGATGGACTACTACGTCCTGTCCGACCGCACCCGCAAGGACGCCACCACCAAGTGGACGCGCTCCTACCGCACCCGGTCCGGCACCCAGCAGATCGAGCGGGTCTACTCCCCCGTCAAGTAGGCCGCGCCCCGGAGGGGGTACGCCACCCAGGCGTACCCCCTCCGCAGACGCCGCCCCTCCGCGGGCTCCTCAGGACACCACGTCCTTGCGCGCGAACCCGCGGAACGCCAGCGCCAGCAGCACCACCGCGTAGGAGAGCGACAGCGAGACGCCCTGCACCATGCCGCCCCACTCCAACTGCGGCTGCAGGGCGTCCGCCCAGGCGTACTGCCAGTGCGCGGGAAGCCATTCCCGCAGGTCACCGAGGGCGGTGACGGCGTCCAGCACCCCGGTGACGATCGAGGCGAACACCGCCCCGCCGACCGCGCCCAGCGGCGCGTCGGTCGCGGTGGAGAGCCAGAACGCCAGCGCCGCGATCACGACCTCGCTCAGGAACACGAACGCCACCGCGAGCGCCAGCCGCGGCAGTGCCTCCGTCGCCGACAGGGTCGCGCCGGTGGGCAGCTTCAGGTCCCCCCAGCCGTACGCGGCGGTGCCGACCAGCAGCCCGATCGTCGGCAGCAGCACCACGGCCGCCGCCGAGAAGGCCAGCCCCACCACGAACTTGCGGGCCAGCAGCCGGGCCCGCGGCACCGGCGCGGCCAGCAGGTAGCGCAGCGAGGACCAGCTGGCCTCCGAGGCCACGGTGTCCCCGCAGAACAGCGCCACCGGGATCACCAGCAGGAAGCCGGTGCCCATGAAGAGCAGGGTGGTCGCGAAGTTCGGGCCGGAGGCGGTGGCCAGCTCGATGAAGCTGGTCCGGTCGGCCCGTCCCGGCGTGCCGCCGATCTGGAACGCCGCCAGGATCACGAACGGCATCGCGGCCAGCACCCCGCCGATCACCAGGGTGCGCCGGCGCCGCAGCTGGCGCAGGGCCTCGATCCGCAGCGGAAGCGTCCGCCCGGGCCGGTACCCGGGCGCGTGGTCCGGTGAGACGTGGTCCGGTGACACAACGGCGCTCACGCCGCACCTCCGATCAGCGACAGGAACGCGTCCTCCAGCCGGCGGTGCGGTCCGGCCCGCTCCACCGGCACTCCCAGGCGCACCAGCTCGGCCAGCAGTTGGCTGGCCGCCATGCCGTCCAGCCGCACCAGCAGCCCGCCCTCGACCACCTCCACCGAGCCCACGCCGGCCAGCGCGCCCGCCTTGTCGGCGGCCACCGCCAGCTCCGACGGCCCAAACGAGTCGGGTGTGCCGATCAGCAGGTGCTCGCCCGCGCCGATGATCTCGGCGACGGCGCCCGCCGTGACCAGCCGGCCGCGGTCCATCACCACCAGGTCGGTGCAGCTCTGCTCGACCTCCGCCAGCAGGTGGCTGGAGACGATGACGGTCCGGCCGGCGGCGGCGTAGCGCACCATCACCTCGCGCATCTCGCGGATCTGCGGCGGGTCGAGCCCGTTGGTCGGCTCGTCCAGGATCAGCAGGTCCGGCAGGCCGAGCATGGCCTGCGCGATGGCCAGGCGCTGCCGCATGCCCTGCGAGTAGGTCCGCACCGCCCGGTCCAGCGCCTCGCCGAGCCCGGCGATGGCGAGCGCCTCCGCCAGGTGCGCGTCCGCCTCCGGGCGGCCGGTGGCCTGCCAGTACAGCCGCAGGTTGGCCCGGCCGCTCAGGTGCGGCAGGAACCCGGCGCCCTCGACGAAGGCGCCGACCCGCGACAGCACCGGCGCGCCGGGCCGCACCAGGTGGCCGAAGATCCTGATCTCGCCGGCGTCGGGCCGGATCAGGCCCATCAGCATCCGCAGCGTGGTGGTCTTGCCGGCGCCGTTGGGCCCGAGCAGCCCGAGCACCTGGCCCTGCTCCACCCGGAAGCCCACGTCCCGAACGGCGTACCGGTCGGTGGCGCCCTTGTAGCGCTTGCCGAGGCCGGTGATCTGCAGCGGCACCTCGGCCAGCGCCGGGTCGTAGGCCGGCCCGCGGGCGGTCCGGCCGCGCCGGCGCAGCCGCGGCAGGAGCAGCAGCGCGGCCGCCACCGCGACGGCGATCAGCGGCAGCACCCAGGTCCGGGCCGGCAGCGGGGCGGCCTCGGTGACCAGCTCGGCGACGGTCGGCGCGGTGACCGGGCCGGCCAGGGAGACCCGGTAGGTGGCCGGCTCGGCCGGCGAGGCGTACGCCAGGTCGGTCGCGGCGAGCACCAGCCGCAGCCGGTGCCCGGCGGCGAAGGTGTGGTCGACGGTGGGCAGCGCCACCGTGACGGTCCGGCCGCCGGGCGCGTCCGCGCCGGTCACCCGGAGCGGGGCGGACAGCTGCTGCGGCAGGGTCTGCTTGCCGTCCGGCGCGACGTCGTACAGCTTGGCGAAGAGCACCGCGTCCGGCCGGTCGGCCGCGACCTTCACCGTGACCGTCGGCTGCCCGGTCAGGTGCAGTTGCCCGTCCAGCGGCGCCGAGTCGAACCCGGCGTACTGACCGGGGAAGTCGAGCGAGAGCCCGGCCCCGAGCGAGGCGGCCTGGCTGAGCGCGCCGATGCCGGGCAGCGCGGAGATGTTGGGCGGCGCGCCGCCGGGCGGGTTGGCGAAGGTCTGCTCGGCGCCCGCCTTGCCGCCGGTCAGCTCCACCTGCCGCGAGCCGGTGCCCGCCAGGCCGGGGTAGGCGTCGGCGGAGGCGCCGCGCAGCACGGCCTGGAAGCCGGTGGAGTCCACCCCGCCGGTGCGGGTCACCCGGAACGCCGGCCCGGTGGAGCCGGCCGGGTCCTGCCCGGCCGGCTCCTTCAGGTACCGGTCGAACCAGGCCCCGACCCGGTCCTCCACCCGGGCGCTGGTGTCGGTGCCGCCGTCGTGCCCGCCGGCGAACCAGTCCACCGCGACCGGCGCGCCGTTGGCCGCGACCGCCCGGGCGATCGCATCGCCCTGGTCGAGCGGGAACAGCGAGTCCTGCTGGCCCTGGACGACCAGGGTGGGCGCCTTGAGCCGCCCGGCCACCGAGGACGGGCTGGAGCGGTCCAGCAGGGCCACGGCCTCCGGATCGGCGTGACCGGCGGTCGCCACCCGGTCGTACATCCGGCAGAGCTCGTCCAGGAAGCGGCCGCAGCCGACCGTCGCGTCCGCCGAATCGCCCGGGGCCTGCTGCGGCCCGGTGCCACCGCGCGGGGCCTCGCCCGAGGGGCCGAGGTCCCCCGCCGAGCCGGTGGTGAAGAAGATGCCGGCCCAGAGCTTCTTGAACACGCCGTCCACCGCGCCCGAGCCCCGCACGCCCTGCGGGAACAGCGCGTCGGCCAGGTTCCACCAGGTGATCTGGCTGGCCACCGCGTCGATCCGGCTGTCGTACGCGGAGCCGAGCAGCGACACCGCCCCGCCGTACGAGGCACCGGTGATGCCGACCCGCGGGTCGCCCGGCCCGTCGAGGCGCACCTCGGGCCGCTGGGCCAGCCAGTCGACCAGGTGCCGGACGTCCTCGACCTCGCGGTCGGGGGCGTTGAGGCCGATCCGGCCGCCGGAGTGGCCGAAGCCGCGCGCCGACCAGGTCAGCACCGCGTAGCCCTGCCGGGCGAGCTGCTGGGCGCGCTCGCGCTCGCCCTCCTTGGAACCGCCGAAGCCGTGGGCGAGCAGGACCGCCGGGCGGGGACCCGTCCCGGTCGTGAAGAACGAGGTGTCCAGCTGGACCGCGGCGTCGCTGCCGGGCGTCTCCGGCATGCTGAGGAAACGATCCTCCTGCCGGACGGGCTCGTCCCCGCCGGCGGCCACCGCCACCGCCGTGCCGACTCCGGCCACCACCACCAGGGCCACCGCCGCGGCCAGCACTCTTCGTCCGACAGCCGTTCCGCGGCCGCGCCACCGACGCCACGCCCCACCGAGCTCCATGGTCGGTGATCGTATCCGCCGTGCCGGTAGGCGTCCGATAAGGCCGCCCGGGCCGGGCCGCGCCGAGACGCCCGATTCATCCGGCTATGCCCGGGTGTCGTCCGCCCGTCCCGCCCCGTCCCGCCCCGTCCCACTGCCCGACGACGAGGTGCCTGCGCTCCGGCCGCTGATCGCCCTGCTCGCCGCCATCGCCGCCACCCTGGTGATCGGCCGGATCGTCGACCAGGCCCTCCAGCGCGTCGCCGCGAGCCACCCGGACGACGCCGTCCGGGCACTGCTGTGCGCCCGTTGCAGGATCCCCCTGCAGCTGGGGGCCGGGTCGGCGCTGACGCTCTCCGCCGCCCCGCGGGA
Source organism: Kitasatospora sp. NPDC001603 (assembly GCF_040298365.1). Lineage (NCBI taxonomy): Bacteria > Bacillati > Actinomycetota > Actinomycetes > Kitasatosporales > Streptomycetaceae > Kitasatospora > Kitasatospora sp. NPDC001603. Next base: position 199,433 of record NZ_JBEPAA010000003.1, on the reverse strand, counting down.
GCGGATCCTCCACCGGCACGACGACGGCCCGCACCACCTGGTGCCGCTGTTCCTGCTCGGCTCCGTCGGCCGGCTCGCCGTCCGGGTGGTGGCGGCCGGCCTGGAGGCGGCGTTCAGCCGCGACGAGCCGGCGCCGACGACTGCGCACGGAGGAGCACCCCGGTCCCGGCGCGACCCGGGACCGGGCCGGCCCTAGAGCACCCGGGTCATGGTCCGGTGCGGGATCCCGGCGTCGTCGTAGACCGGCCCCTCCGCCGTGTAGCCGAGCCGCTCGTAGAAGCCCAGCGCCTGCACCTGCGCGTGCAGCTCGACCTCACGGGCGCCCCGCCCGCGTCCGGCCGCCTCGACGGCGCGGACCAGCTCGGCGCCCAGCCCGGTGCCGCGCGCCGCCTTCACCACCGCGAGCCGGCCGAGCAGCACCCGGCCCGCCGTCCCGCCGGTGAGGGCGAGCGCCTGCGGGCCGTGGATCAGCCGGGCGGTGCCGAGCGGCTCGCCCTCCGGCCCGACCGCCAGCAGGTGCTCGGAGGTCGCGTCGAGGTCGTCGTACTCCAGTTCCTCGGGCACGCCCTGCTCGGCGATGAACACCTCGTGCCGGACGCCCCGCACCAGTGCCAGGTCGTCCGCGCCCTCGGCCACCCGGATCCGCGCCGCGAAGGAGCTCATGTCAGCTCTCCGCCGAGATGATGTCCAGCGCCCTGCGCAGGTCCTCGGGGTACTCGCTGCCGAACTGCACCCACTCGCCGTCGGCCGGGTGCTCGAAGGCGAGCGAGACCGCGTGCAGCCACTGCCGGGTCAGCCCGAGCCGCTTGGCCAGCGTCGGGTCGGCGCCGTAGGTCAGGTCGCCCACGCAGGGGTGGCGCAGCGCCGACATGTGCACCCGGATCTGGTGGGTCCGGCCGGTCTCCAGCTTGATGTCCAGCAGCGAGGCGGCCCGGTAGGCCTCGATGAGGTCGTAGTGGGTGACGGAGGGCTTGCCCTCCTGGATGACCGCCCACTTCCAGTCGGAGCTGGGGTGGCGCCCGATCGGCGCGTCCACGGTGCCGCTCATCGGGTCCGGGTGGCCCTGCACCAGCGTGTGGTACTTCTTCTCGGTCACCCGGTCGTGGAACTGGCGCTTGAGGTCGGTGTAGGCGCGCTCGGACTTGGCGACCACCATCAGACCGGAGGTGCCCACGTCGAGCCGGTGCACGACGCCCTGGCGCTCGGCGGCGCCCGAGGTGGAGATCCGGTAGCCGGCCGCGGCCAGGCCGCCGATCACGGTCGGACCGGTCCAGCCGGGGCTGGGGTGGGCGGCGACGCCGACCGGCTTGTCGACGAGCACGATGTCCTCGTCGTCGTGGACGATGCGCATGCCCTCGACATGCTCGGCGACGATCCGCACGGGCGCGGCGGGGGCCGGGATCTCGACCTCCAGCCAGGAGCCGGCGGTGACCCGGTCCGACTTGCCGGCCAGGGCGCCGTCGAGCGTCACCTTGCCGTCGGCTGCCAACTCGGCGGCCTTCGTCCGGGAGAAACCGAACATCCGGGCGAGGGCGGCGTCGAGTCGCTCGCCCTCCAGGCCGTCGGGTACGGGGAGGCTGCGGATCTGCGCTGCGGTACTCACCCGTACGAGTATGCCGGACGCGGGAGCCGCCCCTTACGCGGTCGGGCCGGGCCGGTCCCCGTCGGCGTCGCCCCCGGCCGCCCCGTCCTTGCCGCCCGCGCCCTTGCCGGCCGGCTGGTGGACGGTGCCGTCCGGGTTGCTGCCGCGGAAGGAGAGCAGCACCACCAGGATGCCGCCGCAGACGATCGCCGAGTCGGCGAGGTTGAAGACGGCGAAGTGCTGGACGGAGATGAAGTCCACGACGTGGCCGCGGAAGGCGCTCGGCGAGCGGAACAGCCGGTCGGTCAGGTTGCCCAGCGCCCCGCCGAGCAGCAGCCCGAGCGCGATCGCCCAGGGGAGGCTGTACAGCCGGCGGGCGATCCGCCAGATGACCACGATGACCGACGCCGCGATCACGGTGAAGACGATGGTCAGCGCCTGGCCCATGCCGAACGCGGCGCCGGAGTTGCGGATCACCTGGAAGGTCACCACGTCGCCGATCACCTTGATCGCCGCGTGGTTCTCCAGGCGGGCGACCACCAGCAGCTTGGTCCCCAGGTCGATCAGGAAGGCGACCAGCGCGACGCCCAGCAGGACACCGATCCGCCGGCGCCCCTTCGGTGCCTCCTGCTCGACCGGAGCGGTCACCTCACCGGGCTCGGCCACGGCCTCCTCCAGGGCTTCGGCGGGGGTCGGGACGGACTCGTCCCGCGTCTGGGGGGAACCTTGCGTACTGATGATCCGCTCCGCTGCCGATGAGGGTCCCCCGGGGCCGAAGACCGGGGGAGAGTGGGCCGGTGGTCGCCGACCTCGACGAGTCAGGCGACGTTACGGGGTCGAGCGTACGGCAAGCCCGACCCCCCGCGTCGCCCCGGTCAGCGGCGTTCCTGCTTGGCCTTGCACTGGACGCAGAGCGTCGCCCGGGGGAAGGCCTGCATGCGGGCCTTGCCGATGGCCTGGCCGCAGGACTCGCAGGTCCCGAAGCCGACGCCCTCCAGCCGGCCCAGGGCCCGCTCGACCTGCGCGAGGCTGTCCCTGGCGTTGTTCGCCAGCGCCAGCTCGCTCTCCCGCGAGATGTTCTTCGTACCGGCGTCGACCTGGTCGTCGCCGGCTCCGTCGTTGGAGTCCCGCATCAGCCCGGTGATCGCGGCCTCGGCGGCGCCGATCTCGTTCTGCAGCCGGTCCAGCTCGCTGATCAGCTCGGCGTGCAGTTCGTGCACCTCCTGCGAGGTCCACGGGTCCTCGCCCGGGCGGACGGGAAGCTCGGCCGGGTCCACGGCCTCCGCGCCGCCGCCGCGGACCGCCGCGACGGCGGTGCGGGTGCGGCCGGGGGCCACGAGCGCGGAATCGTTGCTGGTCTTGTGCCGTGCGGTAGTGGTCACGGTCCCCTCCCCTGGTTCGCCTGCCACGGCCTTGCGGGCCCGCTTGGTGGCGGTACCCGCGCCGGTTGCCTCATCAGCCATGGCTTCGACCCCATCTACGAACGAATCGAGCCGCCGGTTCCCGGCGGCCTCCAGTGCCGGAACGATAATCCCCATCAAAACCGGTCACAACATGACATACCGACGCCTCACCATGATCCCACCCAGGCAGCCGTCACACCCGCCCCGCCCCGCGCGCTGACCTGAGTTGTGCCCAGAACACCCCCGCCTAACCGCCTCCGCGCGCCGTCGCGGCGGCGGACAAACCGACTTGCGGCTGCCGATAGACTGGGCCGGCAAGGCGCAGATGGGACGAGTACCGACGTACGCAGCCACCAGCGACCCGGGGACGGTGCGAGCCCGGGGGTGTGCGCGGCGGGAAGATCACCCCGGAGCCGCCGGAAGAACGGCCGCTGGTCAGCCCAGCGGCCCGGTAGAACCGGCAGCAAGCCCAAACAAGAGGGTCGCAGCAGCACCGCGGCCAAGGAGGGTGGTACCGCGGGGCGGCTCGCCGTCTCGTCCCTCCGTCGGATCCAGCCGATATCCGCCGGAGGTTTGACACCGCGATGACCACCTACAACGCCGTCCCCGCGCAGGTGGACCTGCCTGCCCTCGAACACCAGATCCTCTCGTTCTGGCAGGACAGCAAGATCTTCCAGCGCAGCCTGGAGCAGTCCGAGGGCCGCCCCGAGTGGGTGTTCTACGAGGGCCCGCCGACCGCCAACGGCATGCCCGGCGCCCACCACATCGAGGCGCGCGTCTTCAAGGACGTCTTCCCCCGCTACCGGACGATGAAGGGCTACCACGTCGCCCGCAAGGCCGGCTGGGACTGCCACGGCCTCCCCGTCGAGCTGGCCGTCGAGAAGGAGCTGGGCTTCTCCGGCAAGCAGGACATCGAGGCGTACGGCATCGCCGAGTTCAACGCCAAGTGCCGCGAGTCGGTGACCCGCCACACCGACGCCTTCACCGAGCTCACCACCCGGATGGGCTACTGGGTCGACCTCGACGACGCCTACCGGACGATGGACCCGTCCTACGTCCAGTCGGTCTGGTGGTCGCTCAAGCAGATCTTCGACAAGGGCCTGCTGGTCCAGGACCACCGGGTCGCCCCCTGGTGCCCGCGCTGCGGCACCGGCCTGTCCGACCACGAGCTGGCCCAGGGCTACGAGACCGTCGTCGACCCCTCGGTCTTCGTCCGCTTCCCGCTCACCTCCGGCCCGCTGGCCGGCGGGGCCGCGCTGCTGGTCTGGACGACCACGCCGTGGACCCTGGTCTCGAACACCGCCGCCGCCGTCCACCCCGAGGTCACCTACGTGGTGGCCACCGACGGCACCGAGCGGCTGGTCGTCGCGGAGCCGCTGCTGGCCAAGGCGCTCGGTGAGGGCTGGGAGGCCACCGGCGAGTCGTTCACCGGCGCCGAGATGGAGCGCTGGGCGTACCGCCGCCCCTTCGACCTGGTCGAGATCGAGGACGCGCACTACGTCCTCAACGCCGACTACGTCACCACCGAGGACGGCACCGGCATCGTCCACCAGTCCCCCGCCTTCGGCGCGGACGACCTCGCGACCTGCCGCCGCTACGGCCTGCCGGTGGTCAACCCGGTGCTCGCCGACGGCACCTTCGCGCCCGAGGTCCCGCTGGTCGGCGGCCAGTTCTTCAAGAAGGCCGACGAGGCCCTGGTCGCGGACCTCCAGGAGCGCGGCCTGCTCTTCCGCCACCTGCCGTACGAGCACAGCTACCCGCACTGCTGGCGCTGCCACACCGCGCTGCTCTACTACGCGCAGCCGTCCTGGTACATCCGGACCACCGCCGTCAAGGACGCGATGATCCGCGAGAACGAGGCCACCAACTGGTACCCGGAGACGGTCAAGCACGGCCGCTTCGGCGACTGGCTGAACAACAACATCGACTGGGCGCTCAGCCGCAACCGCTACTGGGGCACCCCGCTGCCGATCTGGCGCTGCGAGGAGAACCACCTCACCTGCGTCGGCTCGCTGGCCGAGCTCTCCGAGCTGACCGGCACCGACCAGAGCGGCCTGGACCCGCACCGCCCGTACATCGACGACGTCACCTTCGCCTGCCGCGAGTGCTCCGGCACCGCCACCCGGGTGCCCGAGGTGATCGACGCCTGGTACGACTCCGGCTCGATGCCCTTCGCCCAGTACGGCTACCCGTACCAGAACAAGGAGCTCTTCGAGAAGCGCTACCCGGCGCAGTTCATCTCGGAGGCGATCGACCAGACCCGCGGCTGGTTCTACACGCTGATGGCCGTCGGCACCCTGGTGTTCGACCGGAGCAGCTACCAGAACGTCGTCTGCCTGGGCCACATCCTGGCCGAGGACGGCCGCAAGATGTCCAAGCACCTGGGCAACATCCTGCAGCCGATCCCGCTCATGGACCAGCACGGCGCGGACGCGGTGCGCTGGTTCATGGCGGCCGGCGGTTCGCCCTGGTCGGCCCGCCGGGTCGGCCACGGCACCATCCAGGAGGTGGTCCGCAAGACCCTCCTCACCTACTGGAACACCGTCGCCTTCCAGGCCCTGTACGCCCGCACCTCCGGCTGGGCGCCGTCCGCGAGCGACCCGGCCCCGGCGGCGCGGCCGCAGCTGGACCGCTGGGTGCTCTCCGAACTGAACACCCTGGTCCGCGAGGTCGACGCGGCCTTCGAGGCGTACGACACCCAGCGCGCAGGCAAGCTGCTCTCCGGCTTCGTCGACGACCTCTCCAACTGGTACGTCCGCCGCGGCCGCCGCCGCTTCTGGCAGGGCGACGCCGCCGCGCTCGCCACCCTGCACGAGGCGCTGGAGACGGTCACCCGGCTGATGGCCCCGCTGACGCCGTTCATCACCGAGCGGGTCTGGCAGGACCTCGTCGTCCCGGTCGCCCCGCAGGCCCCGGCCTCGGTCCACCTGGCGGGCTGGCCGGAGGCGGACGAGGCGCTGATCGACGCCGACCTCTCGCGCCACATGGCGCTGGTGCGTCGCCTGGTCGAGCTGGGCCGGGCCACCCGCGCCGAGTCCGGTGTGAAGACCCGTCAGCCGCTCTCCCGCGCGCTGATCGCCGCCCAGGGCTGGGAGGAGCTGCCGGCCGACCTGCGCGCGCAGATCGCCGAGGAGCTCAACGTCTCCGCCCTGGAGTCGCTGGCCGAGGTCGGCGGCTCGCTGGTCGACACCACCGCCAAGGCGAACTTCCGGGCGCTCGGCAAGCGCTTCGGCAAGGGCGTGCAGGACGTGGCCAAGGTGGTCGCGGCCGCCGACGCCGCGGTGCTCGCCGCCGAGCTGCGCGCCACCGGCAGCACCGGGGTGGAGCTGAACGGCGAGCGGATCGAGCTGGGCCCGGACGAGGTGATCATCACCGAGACCCCGCGCGAGGGCTGGGCGGTCGCCAACGAGTCCGGTGCCACCGTCGCCCTCGACCTGGCCATCACCCCGGAGCTCAAGCGCCTCGGCATCGCCCGCGACGCGATCCGGCAGATCCAGGAGGCCCGGAAGAACTCCGGCCTGGAGGTCCCCGACCGGATCGTGCTGCGCTGGCAGGCCGCCTCCGACGAGACCACCGAGGCGATCACCGAGCACGGCCCGCTGGTCGCCGAGGAGGTGCTGGCCACCGACTTCGCGGCGGGCACCGCCGACTGGGAGTCCGAGACCTTCTCGGACGAGGGCCTCGGCCTGACCTTCCGGCTCCGCAAGGCCTGACCCGCACGGCCTGACCAGCAAGGCCCGACCCGTCGGGCCCGACCCGCACGGCGAAGCCGCCGCCGCCCCACCCGGGGTGGCGGCGGCTTCGCCGTCTCCGGAGCCCGCGCCCCGGCGCCCGGTCGCACCGGCGCTCACCCGGGGGCGGGCGCACAGACGAGGGCGCCCCCGTCATGACCCGGAAGTCACGGCAGGGGCGCCCTCGAAATGCCTGGCTACAACCTCAGTTGTCGCCGTCCTCGTCGATCAGGAAACCGCGCATCGGCGCCGGCGCCTGCTGCATCGGCTGCGGCGGCTGCGGGCGGACGGCGGCCATCGGCTGCGTCATCCCGGCCGGCTGCATCTGCGGGGCACCGGAGTTGCCACCGGAGGACTGCCCGCCGAAGCTCGGCGCACCGTTGTTGCCGCCGAAGGAGCTCTGGCCGCCGAACGAGGGCTGGTTCCCGCCGAAGGACGGCTGGTTGCCACCGAAGCTCGGAGCACCCCCGCTCATCGCGGACGCACCGGCCGGAGCCATCGACGACGCGGCCGGCGGCAGCGAGGCGGTGGCCGGGATGCGCGGCGGAGCGAGCGAGTCGTCCGCCTGCGACTCCAGCTGGCGCAGCTGGGTCTCCAGGTAGGACTTCAGACGCGTGCGGTACTCACGCTCGAACGCCCGCAGGTCCTCGACCTTGCGCTCCAGCGTGGCCCGCGCGGACTCCAGGGAGCCCATCGCGACGCGGTGCTTCTCCTGCGCGTCCCGCTCCAGGGCGTCGGCCTTGGCACGGGCGTCGCGCTCCAGACCCTCGGCCCGGCTGCGCGCCTCGCCGACGATCTTGTTGGCCTCGGAACGGGCCTCCGAGATCGCCTGGTCCGCGGTCTGCTGGGCGAGCGCCAGCACGCGGGCCGCGCTGTCGCCGCCGGGGCCCTGCTGCTGCTGCATCGGAGCGCCCATCGGGCCGCCCATCTGCTGCGGCTGGCCCATCGGGCCGCCCATCTGCTGCATCTGCTGCTGGCCCATGCCCTGGCCCATCGGGTTGCCCATCTGCTGCGGGCCGCCCGGACCGCCCATGGGCTGGAGCATCTGACCGCCCATCGGCTGTACCAGCTGCTGCTGGCCGCCCATGGTCTGGTTCATCTGCTGCTGCTGGCCGCCCATCGGGCCGCCCTGGCCGGACGGGAGCTGCGGGGCACCGGACGGCAGGCCGAGGGGCTGGTTGCCCATCTGCTGCTGCTGCGGGCCGCCCATCTGCTGCGGACCGCCGGGGCCGCCCATCTGCTGCGGGCCGGGGCCCTGCTGCTGCCCGGGCACCGGCGGGCCGGATATGGCGGCCGGCACCGGGGCGCCGGGACGCGAGTCCTGCGGCGGCTCCTTGCGCATGTTGGCCTGGTTCTGCGCGGCGGCACGGGTCGCGGCGGCCAGCTTGGCGCGCAGGTCCTCGTTCTCGCGGAGGAGGCGGGTCAGCTCCGCCTCGACCTCGTCGAGGAAGGCATCGACCTCGTCCTCGTCATAGCCTTCGCGCAGGCGGACGGTCGTGAACTGCTTGTTCCGAACGTCCTCGGGGGTCAATGGCATCTCTTCACCTCAACGTGATCGTCGGCACACCGGCATCCTGTCGCATCGCTCACCTACGACTAGGGCCGCACAAGCGAGATCAGGACATACACAATGATCATCAGTACGAAGAAGGACAGGTCGAGCGCCACGCCCCCGAGACGCAACGGCGGAATGAACCGCCGAAGAAGCTTGAGCGGCGGATCCGTGACAGTGTACGTGGCCTCCAGGACCAGGACCATGGCCTTGCCGGGCCGCCACGAACGTGCGAACTGGAAGACCCAGTCCATCACCAGCCGCACAAGCAGGAACACCAGGAAGACGGTCAGCGCGTAATAGAGCACCGCCCACACGATCCCCATCGCGCTTCCCTCTCCCCGGTTCTCGACCCTTCGGCCGTGCCGCCTGTCACTAACTCACTGTCGATCAGATCCACACGTAAAGTCATGGCCGGGTCAGCTCTGGTTGAAGAACCCACCCTCGGCGATCCGAGCCTTGTCCTCCGCCGTGACATCGACGTTAGCAGGCGACAGCAGGAACACCTTCTGTGTCACGCGCTCGATACTGCCGTGCAGACCGAAGACGAGTCCAGCGGCGAAGTCTACGAGCCGCTTGGCATCGGTGTCGTCCATCTCGGTGAGATTCATGATCACCGGGGTCCCGCCACGGAACTGTTCCCCGATCGTACGGGCCTCGTTGTAGGTCCGGGGGTGCAGCGTGGTGATGCGGTAGGGCTCTCGTTCGTTCACTACCTTGGGCATGATCACCGGGGCGCTCTTCTCCAGGTTGTGGCGGCGTTCGGGTGTGATGGACGACACTGGGGCCATCCTCGGGGTCTCCTGGCGGATCGGGACCGCGGCCGGCACCGGCTGCGGCGTGATCGAGGAGACCGGGGCGGGTGCCGCGGCGGGCCGGGGGATGTCCTCCGTCCGCCCCGTTCGGATCGGCTCGGGGTCCGCGTCGTAGTCGTCGTCGGGGTCGTACCCCTGGCCGTCGTACGTCTCGTCCTCCACGAGGCCGAGGTAGACCGCCATCTTGCGCATTGCGCCGGCCATGCTCCTGTCTCCTCCGCTCATGCCCACCTCGCTGTCCGCTCGGTGGTCGCTTCGCGAACGCGCGCCTCTCGATGGTCGCTCGCCCTGCCCGCTCCGTGGTGGACCGGCTCCGTACCGACGGCCGGGCCGTCCGGCCCCGGCTGCGGATTCCGCGGTCCGCCCACGACGAGCCGACGGGCCGACGGCCGGTCAGAACTCGTGGGTGGGGGCCGCGGAGCTACGATCCACGGTTCGCCAGCGCTCTGGAAAGCTGCTAGCTTCTGTCCTATTTTGTCCTGCAGTCTGATCTACTACCCGGTGACGTTACCCGAGGGGTGACCGCACTCCGAGTACCGCCGTTCCGACGCGCACGTGTGTCGCCCCGGCGGCAACGGCCTGCTCCAGGTCACCGCTCATTCCTGCGGAAACCATGGTGGCAGCAGGATGGGCCGCCCGTACGGCGGTTGCGATTTCCGTCAACCGCTCGAAGGCCCGGGCCGGATCGCCGGCGAGCGGACCGGAGAGCGGAGCGACGGTCATCACACCGTCCAGTCGCAGCCCGGGCGCGTCGGCGATCGCGTCGGCCAGCGCCTCGACCTCCGACGGGGTCGCCCCGGCCCGGCCCTCGCCCTCGCCGTGCTCCTTCTCCAGCGCGACCTGCACCAGGCAGCCGAGCTCGGGCCGCTCGGCCTTGAGCACCGCCGCGGAGAGCGACTCCACCAGCCGCGGCCGGTCCACCGAGTGCACGTGGTTCGCGTACCGGACCACCGAGCGGACCTTGTTGGTCTGCAGCTGGCCGACGAAGTGCCAGTCCAGCGGAAGGTTTCTGCACTGCTCCGCCTTGGGCGCCGCGTCCTGGTCGCGGTTCTCCGCGACGTCGGTGACGCCCAGTGCGGCCAGCAGTGCGCTGTCCTGCGCCGGGTAGGTCTTGGTGACGACGATCAGCCGCACCTCGTCACGCGCCCGCCCCGCGGCCGCGCAGGCGTCGGCGATCCGGCGTTCGACCACGTCGAGGTTGGTCCCGAGTTCCTCGTACCGGGCCCGCTGGCCCGGCGTCAGGGCGGCGAGGAAATCCGCACCGCCCGGGAACGGTCCGTAGATGTCGTTCGTCATGAGTGATCAGAGCCCAACCAGACGTAGCTCGCGAGCCGGCCCGTGCGCTGCTCGCGGCGATAGGAGTAGTGATCGGCGGATTCGAGGGTGCAGACCGATGATCGCACCAACTCGGTGACGCCCGCAGCGGACAGCTGCGCCGCCACTCCCTCCGGCACGTCCAGGGCCGGGGTGCCCCAGGAAGTCTCGGCGTGCGCGGCCGGCACCAGCCGGGCCACCTCCGCACGCAGTTCCGCCGGCACCTCGTAGCAGCGGCCGCAGACCGCGGGCCCGGTCGCGGCGGTGATCCGCCCCGGCTCGGCGCCCAGCTCCACCATCGCCCGGACCGCCGCCGGCACCACCCCGGCCGCGAGCCCGGGCCGGCCCGCGTGGGCCGCGCCCACCACGCCCGCCACCGGATCGGCCAGCAGGACGGGCGTGCAGTCCGCAGTCAGCACCGCCAGCGCCAGCGGCCGGTCGGTGACCACCGCGTCGACGGTCGGCGCCTCCCCCGCGGACTGGCGCCGCGTCACCACGGCCACCTCCGCGCCGTGGACCTGGTTCATCCAGACCACGTCCGCCGGGTCGAGGCCCAGCGCGCCGGCCGCGATCGCCCGGTTGCGCCGGACGGCGTCCGGGTCGTCCCCCACCGCGCCGCCGAGGTTCAGCTCCCCGTACGGCGAAGTGCTCACCCCGCCCCACCGGTCGGTGAAGGCGAAGTGAGCACCGTTGCGTACTGCGTGATCGACCACTGCTTACTTCAGGAAGTCCGGCACGTCGAGCTCCTCGGCGGGGCTCTCCACGTACGGCTGGCGGGCCGGCTGCACCTGCGGCGGCACCGGAGCGGCGGTCGTGGTGGCCGGGCTCTCCGTCGAACGCGCCGGGGCGTCGCCCTCGGAGCGGGCCGTCACCGACCCGATGCTCCCGTACGAGGGCCGGGTCGCCGGACGCTCGGGGGCGGCCGGCGGCGGCGTGGCCGGGGTGGCCTTGACCACCGGGTCGCGGACGATCGCCGGGGGCTGGCCGCCGTCGAAGCCGGCCGCGATCACGGTGACCCGCACCTCGTCGCCGAGCGCGTCGTCGATCACCGCACCGAAGATGATGTTGGCCTCGGGGTGCGCGGCCTCGCTGACCAGCTGGGCGGACTCGTTGATCTCGAACAGGCCGAGGTCGGAGCCGCCGGAGATGGAGAGCAGCACGCCGCGGGCGCCGTCGATCGAGGCCTCCAGCAGCGGCGAGGAGATCGCCATCACGGCGGCCGCCTTGGCGCGGTCCTCGCCCCGGGCCGACCCGATGCCCATGAGCGCCGAACCGGCCTCCGACATGACGGACTTGACGTCCGCGAAGTCGAGGTTGATCAGACCGGGGGTGGTGATCAGGTCGGTGATGCCCTGGACGCCGGAGAGCAGCACCTGGTCGGCGGAGCGGAACGCGTCCAGCACGCTGACCTGGCGGTCCGAGATGGACAGCAGGCGGTCGTTGGGGATCACGATGAGGGTGTCGACCTCTTCGCGCAGGCCGGCGATGCCGTCCTCGGCCTGGTTCGCGCGGCGACGGCCCTCGAAGGTGAAGGGGCGGGTGACCACGCCGATGGTCAGCGCGCCGAGCGAGCGGGCGATGTTGGCGACGACCGGCGCGCCGCCCGTGCCGGTACCACCGCCCTCGCCCGCGGTCACGAAGACCATGTCGGCCCCCTTGAGGACCTCCTCGATCTCCTCGCGGTGGTCCTCGGCGGCCTTGCGGCCGACCTCGGGGTTGGCGCCGGCGCCGAGGCCCCGGGTGAGTTCACGGCCCACATCGAGCTTGACGTCGGCGTCGCTCATCAGGAGGGCCTGCGCATCGGTGTTGATCGCGATGAACTCGACGCCCTTGAGACCGACCTCGATCATCCGGTTGATGGCGTTGACACCACCGCCGCCGATGCCGACAACCTTGATGACTGCGAGGTAGTTCTGCGGTGCTGCCACGTCGAAGGCCTCTCGCCTCGAATTTCCGGGTCGGCCGGCCCCCTGTGGGGTGCCGTACCGACGGATGTCGATGGGTAGGGAGCCTGGTTTCTGACTGAATGTCCGAAATGCCGACCGCCGACCCCAACCCTAAACTTGACGTTTAGGGTTAGTGCTGTGCCTCCGTCACATCACCAGGAAGCACAGTCTGGTGACACAGGACACTAGGTGGCCCCGGGCACGTGTTTCAACGAACACGCCGAGCTTCCCTTTTTCTTTTGAGCCTATGTGATCATCAACCAGCTTATGAAACCGGGGTGACCACCAAGGGTCGGGCCGTCACCGAAAGGCGTCAACCCCTCCCCAGGGAGAGAACCTACCGGATCATCCCGACACCGCCGGCGCGTCCGGCGCACTGACGTCGAAGTTCGTACCCTTCTGACTCATCAGTGCCACCAGCACCCGGGCTTTTCGATCGATCTGGTCCGGACTCCCCCAGCGGACCGTGGCACCCCCGCTGAGCTGCAGCTGGATGTCGTCGTAGGAGTGCACCAGCACCGCCCCGGCCCGCTGCCGGACCTCGGCGGGCAGCCCGGCGGCGACCGCCACCGCCCCCTGGACCAACTGCGGACGGGACATCACCCCGGCCGCGTCGTTCGCCTGCTGACTGAGCCGCAGTTCGACCACCGGCACTCCGGCCGGGGCGGCGTCCTCGGTGGCGAAGCTCACGCCACCTGCGTCCACCTGGGTGAATCTGCCGTCGTCCCCCTTGACGGCGGCCACCGCGGTGCGCTGGGTGATCTTCACCCGCAGGGTGTGCGGCCAGCCCCGCCAGACCTCGGCCCGGGCCACCCGCGGGATCGCCTCCACCCGCCGGGTGGCGGCGTCCAGGTCGACCCGGGCCAGCGGGCCGGCACCGACCGTGCCGATCGCCGCGCGGACCTGGTCGACCGTCAGCCGGTCGTCCTGCACCCCCTGCACCGCGACGCTGCGCACGTCCAGGGCCGAGGAGAGGAAGACCAGCCAGGCCAGCCCGCCCAGCACCGAGGCGCCGAGCGCGGCCAGCACCGCGATGCCCCGCCGGGAGAGCCGGAGCCGGGGCGAGTACTCCTCGTCCCCGAACTCCACCTCCTCCCGCGGGTACCCCCGGCCGGAGGCCGGGGGTTGATCGGCGGGCCGACCGTCAGCCACGGCGGCGGCCACCCCTGGCGGCCTCGATCGCTTCGTAGACCATGCCGACCAGCAGGTCGTCGGCGTCCCGGCGGCCGAACTCGGCGGCGGCCCGGCTCATGTCCCAGAGCCGCTGCGGGTCGGTGAGCACCGGCAGGACGTTCTGCAGGACCCACTCCGGGGTCAGTTCCGCGTCGTCGACCAGCAGCCCGCCGCCGGCCTTGACCATCGGCTGGGCGTTCAGCCGCTGCTCGCCGTTGCCGATCGGCAGCGGGACGAAGGCGGCCGGCAGGCCCACCGCCGCCAGCTCGGCCACCGTCATGGCGCCGGCCCGGCAGAGCATCAGGTCGGCGGCGGCGTACGCGAGGTCCATCCGGTCCACGTACGGCACGGCGCGGTAGGGCGGCATCCCGGGGATGTCGTCCACCTGCGGCAGCTCGTTCTTCGGCCCGACCGCGTGCAGGATCTGCACGCCGTACTGCTGGAGCCGGGGCGCGATGGCGGTGACGGTCTCGTTGAGCCGGCGGGCGCCCTGCGAGCCGCCGGAGACCAGCAGCGTGGGCAGCCGCTGGTCGAGGCCGAAGTAGTGCCGGGCCTCCGGCCGGGCCGCGTTGCGGTCCAGGGTGGCGATGGTCCGGCGCAGCGGGATGCCGATGTACCGGGAGTCGCGCAGCTTGCTGTCCGGCGTGGAGACGGCGACGAAGTCGCTGTACCGGGCACCGATCTTGTTGGCCAGGCCGGGCCGGGCGTTGGCCTCGTGGACCACGATCGGCACCCCGGCCCGCTTGGCGGCCAGGTAGGCCGGCATCGCGACGTAGCCGCCGAAGCCGACCACGACGTCCGCCTTGACCCGCTCGATGATCTCCTGGGCGGCCCGGACGGTGCCGCGCAGCCGGCCCGGGACGGTGATCAGCTCGGGGGTGGGCTTGCGGGGCAGCGGAACGGCCGGGATCAGCTCCAGGTGGTAGCCCCGCTCGGGCACCAGCCGGGTCTCCAGGCCGCGCTCGGTGCCCAGGGCGGTGATCCCGATGGACGGGTCGTGCCTGCGGAGGGCGTCCGCGAGGGCGAGGGCCGGCTCGATGTGACCGGCGGTCCCCCCGCCGGCGAGTACGACATGCACCGAAATTCACCGCTCCCTGCGTGCCGGCACCGGGGCCGGGCGCGCTGTGGTTCGTCGTCGTGGCAGCACCCGGGCCAGTCGTCTCCTGATCCGGGAGTTCTTGCTCCGGGCGGCCAGGGCCGCCTTCGCGCCCGAGGTGCTGCGCGCGAGGCACAGCAGCACACCGATCACGGACATGGCCGACAGCATGGCGGAACCGCCGTAGGAGAACAGCGGGAGCGGGACGCCCGCGATGGGCAGCAGTCCCAGTGCCGACCCCAGGTTGATCACGGCCTGCGCCATGATCCACGTGGTGGCGGCCCCCGCGGCGTACCTGACGAAGGGGTCCTTCGTACCGATGGCCACACGGATACCCGCGTAGCCTAGTGCCGCGAAGAGACCGATCACCGACAGCGTCCCCACCAGACCCAGTTCCTCGCCCGTCGTGGCGAAGATGAAGTCGGTGTGCGCCTCCGGGAGCTGGCCCCATTTCTCGACGCCGGCGCCGAGGCCGGAACCGAACAGACCGCCCAGTCCGAACGAGTACACCCCGTGCAGCGCCTGGAAGCACGCGCCGGCCGGGTCGAGCTTGGTCACCCCGATGCAGGAGAGCCGTTCGGCCCGGTGCGGGACGGTGACCACCAGGGCGGTGCAGACCACGACGGCGACGCCGAGGGTGGCGACGAACAGCCGCATCGGGGCGCCGACCATCCAGAGCAGGCCGAACAGCATGGCGACCAGGATCATCGAGGTGCCCATGTCGCCGCCGAGCATGATCATCGCGAGCAGCAGCAGCGCGCCCGGCACCAGCGGGACCAGCAGGTGCTTCCACTGGTCGAGGGTGCCGGTCCGCTGCTTGCGGGCGAGCAGGTCGGCCCCCCAGAGCACCAGCGCGAGCTTGGCGAACTCGGACGGCTGGAACTGGAAGAAGCCCAGATCCAGCCAGTTCCGGTTGCCGTTGACCTCCACCCCGACCCCGGGGATCGCGACCAGCGCGAGCGCACCGATCACGCCGAACATCACGGGGTAGACGATCACCCGGAGCACCGCCACCGGGACCAGCGCGAAGCCGACCAGCAGCGAGAAGCCGAGCAGCACCGCGACCAGTTGCTTGAAGAAGTAGAACTGGGTGGACCGGTGCTGGCCCAGCGCCAGGATCTGCGAGGCCGAGAAGACCATCATCAGGCCGAGCACCACGAGCAGCAGCGTCGCGCCGATGATCAGCAGATAGGGCGTGAGCGGCCGGTCCAGGGTGTACCGCAGACGGGCCCGGAAGGCCTGCAGACGGGCCAACGGGCCGGCCGACTTGTAGGCGGTCGTGGTGGCCGAGAGCACCCGCCACGGATCGCCGGAGCCCTTTCCCGGCGTACCGGAACCGCCCTCCCTGCCCTGCCCCGCCACCACGCTGCCCCTCATTCCTTTTGAGGCTCGGCTCGCCTCCGGGGCGCTTTGACCCGGCGCCGACACTCGTCGCTCCAACGCCCCTCGTTCCTCGGGGCGTCCTCGCTCCACCCTTTCGGCACCGGCGCGCCCCTTCGGCTCGCTCGCCCGTGCACTGGTCGGCGGGCCGAGCCGGACGTCTGTGCGAGCCAGGCCGGGCGGCCCGTGCACCGGTCGGCGGCCGAGTCGGACGTCCGGGCGAACGGGACGGGCCGCCGTGCACGGGCGGATGAGCCGAGTCGGACGTCCGGGCGAACCGGCCGGCCGGCCGTCAGCTGTCCGCGAGCTCCCGGACCGCCGCGGCGAAGAGGTCGCCGCGCTCGCCGTAGTTGGTGAACATGTCCATCGAGGCGCAGGCCGGGGCCAGCAGCACCGTGTCACCCGATCGGGCGAGTGACGCGGCCGTACGGACCACCTCGGTCATCGCCACCGCGCCAGTCTGGCCCTCGGCCGCCTCGATCACCGGGACATCCGGCGCGTGTCGCGCCAGCGCGTCCCGGATCACCCCGCGGTCCTGGCCGATCAGCACCACGGCGCGCAGCCGCTCGGCCGCGCCCTGGACCAGGTCGTCGAACGCGGCGCCCTTGGCCAGCCCGCCGGCGATCCAGACCACCGGCCGGTACGCGGCCAGCGAGGCCGCGGCGGCATGGGTGTTGGTGGCCTTGGAGTCGTCGATGTACGTGACCCCGGCGACCACGCCGACCTCGGCGATCCGGTGGGCGTCCGGGCGGAAGGCCCGCAGCCCCTCCCGGACGGCCGCGGCGTCCACCCCGTACGCCCGGGCGAGGGCGGCGGCGGCGAGCGCGTTGGCGATGTTGTGCGGGGCCGGCGGGTGGACGTCGGCGACCGAGCCCAGCTCGGCGGCGTTCTTGTCCCGGTCCGGCACGAAGGCGCGGTCCACCAGCAGGCCGTCGACGACACCGAGGTTCGACAGGCCGGGCGAGCCGAGGCCGAATCCGATCGCCCGGCAGCCCTCCTCGACGTCGGCCTCGCGGACCAGCGCCTCGGTGGCCGGGTCGGCCAGGTTGTACACGCAGGCGACGACGTTGCCCTCGTAGATCCGGCCCTTGTCGGCGGCGTACGCCTCCATCGAGCCGTGCCAGTCGAGGTGGTCGGGTGCCAGGTTGAGCACGGCCGCCGCGTACGGGCGCAGCGAGGGCGCCCAGTGCAGCTGGTAGCTGGAGAGCTCGACGGCGAGCACGTCGTACGGCTCCTCGGCGAGCACCGCGTCCAGCACCGAGACCCCGACGTTGCCGACGGCGGCGGTGCGCCGGCCGGCGGCGGTGAGGATCGAGGCGAGCATCTGGACGGTGGTGGTCTTGCCGTTGGTGCCGGTGACGGCCAGCCAGGGGGCCGGCTCGCCGGTGGACGCCAGCGGCGCGCGCAGGCGCCAGGCCAGTTCGACGTCGCCCCAGACCTCGACGCCGGCCGCCTCGGCGGCGGCGAACAGCGGGCTGCTGGGCGGCCAGCCCGGCGAGGTGACGACCAGCCGGGTGCCCTCGGGCAGGCTGTCGCCGTCGCCGAGGCGGACGGTGACGCCCAGTGCCCGCAGCTCGGCGGCGCGGGCCTCCAGGCCCGGGCCGGAGCCGCCGTCCACGACCGTGACCAGCGCGCCGAGGCCGTGCAGCACCCGGGCGGCGCTGATGCCGGAGACGCCCAGGCCGGCGACGGCGACCGGCAGTCCGGTCCACACCGGTCCGGTCATCCCGTCACCCATCCCGCGTAGAAGAGGCCGAGACCGACGGCCACGCAGAGGCCCTGGATGATCCAGAACCGGACCACGATCAGGACCTCGGTCCAGCCCTTGAGTTCGAAGTGGTGCTGCAGCGGGGCCATCTTGAAGACCCGCTTGCCGGTCATCCGGAAGGAGCCGACCTGGATGATCACCGAGAGGGTGATGATCACGTAGAGGCCGCCGAGCAGCGCGAGCAGCAGCTCGGTGCGCGAGCAGATCGCCAGACCGGCCAGGGCGCCGCCGAGGGCGAGCGAGCCGGTGTCACCCATGAAGATCTTGGCGGGCGAGGTGTTCCACCAGAGGAAGCCGAAGCAGGAGCCCATCAGGGCGGCGGCGACCACCGCGAGGTCCAGCGGGTCGCGGACGTCGTAGCAGCTGGAGGTGGCCGAGATCGCGTAGGCGCAGCTCTGGCCGTACTCCCAGACGCCGATGAACGTGTAGGCGCCGAAGACCATCACCGAGGCGCCGGTGGCCAGGCCGTCGAGGCCGTCCGTCAGGTTCACGCCGTTCGACATCGCGGCGATCATGAAGTACGCGAAGATGACGAACAGCACCGGGCCGATCGACCAGCCGAAGTCCCGGACGAAGGAGAGGTGCTGGGAGGCCGGGGAGAGCCCGCGGTCGTCGCTGAACTGCAGCGCGAGGATCGCGAAGGCGAGGCCCACGAACGACTGGCCGAAGAGCTTGGCCTTGGCCCGCAGGCCGAGCGAACGGCGCTTGACGACCTTGATGTAGTCGTCCAGGAAGCCGACCAGGCCCAGACCGACCGTCAGGAACAGCACCAGCAGACCGGAGGCGGTCGGCGAGTCGCCCGTTATCGCCTTGGTCGCGAAGTAGGCGATCAGCGTCGCCAGGATGAAGGCGATGCCGCCCATGGTGGGCGTGCCCTTCTTGCTGTGGTGCGCCTTGGGGCCGTCGTCGCGGATGTACTGGCCGTAGCCGCGCTTGGCGAGCAGCTTGATCAGGGCCGGGGTCCCGAGCAGCGAGAGGACGAGGCCGATCATGCCGGAGAAGAGGATCTGCTTCATTACTCGGCCGCACCGTCCGCGAGCAGTGCCTCGGCCACCTTCTCGAGCCCCACCGAACGGGAAGCCTTCACCAGGACCACATCCCCCGGCCGAAGCTGACTGCGCAGCAGTTCGACCGCCGCGTCCGCGTCGGACACCAGCACCGACTCCTCACCCCACGAACCTTCGTTCCTAGCGCCCAGTTCCATGCAGGCCGCCTCGCGTCCGCCGACCGCCACCAGCTTGGTGACGTCCAGCCGTACCGCGAGCCGCCCGATGGCGTCGTGCTCGGCCAGGCTGTCCTCGCCGAGCTCCCGCATCTCGCCGAGCACCGCCCAGGTGCGGCGGCGCTCCGGGCCGCGCCCTCCGATCGAGACCAGCGCCCGCAGCGCGGCCCGCATCGAGTCGGGGTTCGCGTTGTAGGCGTCGTTCACGACGGTGAGACCATCGGCCCGGTCGACGACCTCCATGCGCCAGCGGGACAGCGCACCCGCCTCGCTCAGCGCTTCGGCGGTGTCATCGACGGACATCCCGAGCTCCACCGCCACCGCTGCGGCGGCGAGGGCGTTCGAGACGTGGTGCTCACCGTACAGGCGCAGCTGCACGGGTGCGGAACCGGCCGGGGTGGTCAGCGTGAACGATGGCCGTCCGGTGGAGTCCAGGCGAACATCCTGTGCCCGGACGTGCGCCTCGCGGGACTCCCCGAAGTACACCACCCGGGCCCTGGTGCGGGAGGCCATCGCGCGCACCAGCGGGTCGTCGGCGTTGAGGATCGCCGCACCGTCCGCCGGCAGCGCCTCGACCAGCTCGCCCTTCGCCTCGGCGATCGCCTGCTGGGAGCCGAACTCGCCGACGTGGGCGGTGCCGACGTTCAGCACCAGGCCGATCCGCGGCGGGGTGATCGAGGTGAGGTACTCGATGTCGCCCTTGTGCCGGGCGCCCATCTCCATCACCAGGTGCCGGGTGCCGGCCTCGACCCGCAGCGCCGTCATCGGGTGCCCGATCTCGTTGTTGAGCGAGCCGGGCGGGTAGACGGTGTCGCCGAGCCGCTGGAGCAGTTGGGCGATCAGGTCCTTGGTGCTGGTCTTGCCGGCCGAGCCGGTCAGCGCGACCACGGTGGTGGATTCGGCGCGGGCCACCACCGCCCGGGCCAGCTTGCCGAGTGCGTCCACCACGCTGTCGACCAGGACGGCGGGCACCCCGACCGGGCGGGCGGCCAGCACCGCGACGGCGCCGGCGGCGACCGCCTTCTCGGCATAGTCGTGGCCGTCCACGTGTTCGCCGGCGAAGGCCGCGAACAGGCAGCCGGGGCGCACCTTGCGGGAGTCGACCTCGACCGGGCCGGTGACCGGGGTGTCGGGGTCGGCGCCGTCCAGGGTGCCTCCGACGGCTGCGGCCACCTCGGCGAGGGTCAGTGCGATCACGGCTGCTCTACTCCTCCGGTGCCCCGGGCGGCCGTGGTCCGCGTGATCGAGTCCCGCAGTACCTCCCGGTCGTCGAAGGGGCGGATCTCGTCTCTTACGTACTGGCCGAGCTCATGGCCCTTGCCGGCCACCAGCACGGTGTCACCGGCCTGGGCGCGGGCCACCGCGAGGTGGACCGCCTCGGCCCGGTCGGGCACGACCAGGACGGCGCCGCGCTCGGCCTCGGGCACCGAGGCGGCGCCCGTGAGCATGGTGGCGAGGATCGCCAACGGGTCCTCGCTGCGCGGGTTGTCGCTGGTCAACAGGGCGGTGTCGGCGAGCTCGGCGGCGATGGCGCCCATCGGGGCGCGCTTGTGCGGGTCGCGGTCGCCGCCGCAGCCCACCACGACGTGCAGCCGGCCCTTGGTGACCTCGCGCAGTGAGGCGAGGACGGCGCGCAGGGCGTCCGGCTTGTGGGCGTAGTCGACCACCGCGACGAACGGCTGCCCGGCGTCCACCCGCTCCAGCCGGCCCGGCACGCCGGGCACCTCGGCGATCCCTGCGACGACCTGCTCCAGCGGCAGCCCGGCGGTCACCAGCACGGTGATCGCGGCCAGCGCGTTGGCGACGTTGAACGGCCCCGGCAGCGGGACGGCCGCGTCGGCCTCGGCGCCGTCCGGGCCGAGCACCCGGAAGGTCGAGCCGATCGGGCCGAGCTGGACGTCCACCGCGCGCCAGTCGGCCTCGGCCGCGCCGGTCGCGGAGAACGAGGTGACCGGGATCTTCGCCTCGGCGACCAGCCGGCGCCCGTAGGCGTCGTCCAGGTTGGCCACTCCGAGCCGGGACTTGCCGGGCTGGAAGAGCCGGGCCTTCGCCTGGAAGTAGTCCTCCATGTCCGGGTGGAAGTCGAGGTGCTCCGGCGTGAGGTTGTTGAACAGCGCGACGTCGTAGACGACGCCGTCGGTCCGGCCGAAGACCAGCGCGTGGCTAGAGACCTCCATGGTCACCGCGTCCGCGCCGCGCTCCCCCATCACGCCGAGGATCGCGTGCAGGTCGGTGGCCTCGGGGGTGGTGCGCTCGCTCTTGATCCGCTCGTCGCCGACCCGCATCTCGACGGTGCCGATCACGCCGGGGCTGTGCCCGGCGCCGCGCAGACCGCCCTCGACCAGGTAGGAGGTGGTGGTCTTGCCGTTGGTGCCGGTCAGCCCGATCATCAGCAGCCGGTCGGCGGGGCGGCCGTAGACCGCGGCGGCCAGTTCGCCCATCCGGGCCCGCGGCCGGTCGACCACCAGCGACGGCAGACCGCTGCCGGCCGCCTGTTCGGCACCGGCCGGGTCGGTGAGCAGCGCCACCGCGCCGGCGGCCGCGGCCTGGGCCGCGAAGGCCGCGCCGTGGTGGTTGGCGCCCGGGAAGGCCACGTAGACGTCGCCGGGGCGCACCGCGCGGGAGTCGTGGGTGACGCCGGTGACCGGGCCCCCCTCGACCGGCGCGAGGCCGAGCAGACGGGCCAGCTCGGCGAGCGGCAGGGCCTTCACCCCGGCGGGGCGGGGCGGGCTCACGGTGATTTGATCGGGTTTCGGCACGGCGGGCAGGCTATCCGCCGAAGGGCGTCCAGGGCCAAACCGGGCCCTCGCCGTGCCGTCGTCCCGCCCGGCCCGCTCGTTGCTCATGGTCGATCACGGCTTCCACTCGACGGGCAGGTTGGGTGCCTCGCTGCCGCTCGGCGGCACCTGCAGGGTCTTCAGGGTGAACTCCATCACCTGCTTGAACACCGGACCGCAGAGCTGGCCGCCGAAGTGGCCGTTGACCGGGTCCTGGATCACGCAGGAGACGGTGACCCGGGGCGCGTCGGCCGGCGCGAAGCCGATGAACGAGGCGGTGTACCCGCGGTATCCGCCGGTCTTCGGGTCCACCCGGTTGGCGGTGCCGGTCTTGCCGGCCACCCGGTAGCCGGGGACGGCGGCCTTGCCGCCGGTGCCCTGCTCGTCGGTGACGACCGATTCCAGCATCTCGGTGAGCGTCTTCGCGGTCTGCTCGCTGACCACCCGGGTCTGGGCCCCCGGCGCGGCCGGGGTGTACCTGCCGTCCGGCGAGGTGGTGCCCTGGACCACGCTCGGCGCCACGCGCACGCCCCCGTTGGCGATCGTGGAGTAGACCGAGGTGGCCTGGAGGGCGCTGAGGGTCATCGGGCCCTGCCCGAAGGTGATGTTGTACTTCTCCGAGGCCACGAGGTCCTCCGGCTTCTTCAGCTTTCCGGCGGCCTCGCCCGGGAAGCCCAGCCCGGTGGGCTGCGCCACCCCGAACTTGCGCAGGTAGCCGTCGAGCACCCGGTTGGCCTCCGGCTGGTCGGCGCCGAGCGTCTCGAAGGCCTCGATGGTGCCGATGTTGGAGGACTTGGCCAGCACCCCGGCCAGGGTCAGGTACCAGGTGCCGTGGTCGACGTCGTCCTGGAAGTTGACGTCGGCCCGCTGAAGCCGCCCGGGCACCGTCACCTTGGTGTCCCAGGTGGCCTTGCCGCTGTCCAGCACCGCGGCCATCGTCATCAGCTTCGCCGTGCTGCCCGGCTCGTAGGAGTCCTGCAGGGCCGGGTTGCCGAGCTGGGAGGACTTGGCCGTGCTCAGGTCGTTGGGGTTGAAGCCGGGCGAGGTGGCCATGGCCAGGACCTGACCGGTCTTCACGTCCTGGACGACGACGTAGCCCTTCTCCGCCCCGGCGTTGGCGACCTGGTCGGTGATGGCGCGCTGGGCGGCCCACTGGATGTCCCGGTTGACGGTCAGCCGCAGGTCGGTGCCGGGCACGGCCTGGTCCAGCGAGCCGCCGGCGGTGGGCACCAGCCGGCCGCCCGCCTGGGCGTAGCTGCTGCGGCCGTCCTTGCCGGCGAGCTGCTTCTGGTACTGCTGCTCCAGGCCGCCGGCGCCCTCGCCCTCGGCGTTGACGAAGCCGACCAGGTTGGAGGCCAGCCCGTCCGAGGGGTAGACGCGCTTCTGGGTGTCCCGGTTGAAGACGCCGGCCAGCGGGTTGGCGCACTCGTTGTCCACCCTGGTCCGGCCGCCCTCCTCGGCCGACTTGGTCAGCAGGCGCTTCTGGGCCAGGCAGGCCTTGGAGTTCGCCTGCTTCTCCAGGCCCGACTTGAGGTCGCTGATCTGGTTCTTGACGTCCGGGCTCTGCTGGGCGGCGAGCCGCTTGTAGCGGGTCTTGGGGGTGTGCAGGTCGGCGGCGAGCTTCTCCTTGGACAGGCCGAGGATCGGCGCGAGCAGCGCGGCCGCCTGCTCGGGGGCGTCCGGGACGCCCGCGGCCTCCGGGGTGAACATGGCCGGGTCCGCGGTGATGTCGTAGGCGTCGACGGTGGTGGCGAGGGCGACGCCGTCGGCGGACGTTATCGAGCCGCGCTCGGCGGTGATCGGGATGCTCAGGTAGCGGTTGGTGTTGGCGTCGGCGGCCAGTGCGTCGGAGTCCAGCAGCTGGAGCTGGACGAGGCGGCCGGCGAAGACCGAGAACACCAGGAACAGCGCGACGGTGACCACCCGCAGCCGGCGGCGCGGGTCGGCCAGCCGGATCGCCCTGGCCTGGGGGCGCTGCGGCGGGCGGGACTTCGGGCGCGGGCGGCCGGGCAGCCGGCCCTCCGGGCGGCGCTGGCCCGGGGTGCGGAGCGGTCGGCGGGCGGCCTTGGGGTCGCCGGTTCCGGCCGACTGCGCCCGCGGGGGCCGCGGCATGGCCGACTGGGCCTTGACGGACTGGGCCTTCCGGGGTCCTGCCGCCTTCGGGGACTGCGCCTTCGGCGGCTGGGCCTTCGGGGGCTGCTTCGCCCGGGCGGGCTGCGGCTTGGCCGGCTGGGCCTTCGCGGGCTGCGCCTTGCCGGGCTCAGCCCGGCCGGCCTGGCCGCGCGGGGTCTGCCGCGGTGCGGCGCCCTTGGCGACGAATCGGCGGCCACCGGCGCCGCCGGTCCCGCCGGTGGGCTGTCGGGGCGTGCTCATCGGCCCGCACCTCCGGTCGCGGTCGGCGCCGGCTGGGGCGCGGCCGGCGAACCGGCGGGGGCGGGGGCGGCCGGAGCGGCCGGGTTGATCTGGACGGTGGTGTCACCGCCGGGCGCCGGCGCGGCCGGCCCACCCGGCTGGGCACTCGGCGACGGCTGCTTCCCGGGCCACGGCTCGGCGGTGGACCGTTTCACCGGGGGGCTGTCCTGGGCCGGTCCGGGCGTGCCGAGCACCTTGCCGCCGTTCGGGACGTCCAGGAAGGCCATCCCCCCGGCGGGCACCATGCCCAGCTCGGTGGCCCGGCGGGCGAGCGCGTCCGGTGCGGAGTTCTGGTCGATCTGGTGCTGCAGGCCCTGCTGCTCGTCGGTGAGCACGGTGGTCTGCCGCTGCAGTCTGGACAGCTCGAAGGAGCCCTCGTTGAGGGCGGTGTTCAACGCCAGCAGGCCGAGCAGCCCGGCCGCGAGCAGCACCACGACCAGGACCGCGAACGGTGTCCTCCCCCGCACCGGGCGCCGCCCGGGCCGCACCGTGATCCGCGCCCTGCCGCCCTGCCCGGGGAGCACCGCGCTCCCCGCCCCGCCTCCGGCCACCGGCCCCACGCTGTTCCCTCCGCCCTTCGGACCGCCCCGTGAACCTGGTCAGCCCCGGGTGCTTCGGTCCCTGATCCTCTCCGCCACCCGCAGCCGCACGGGCGCGGCGCGCCGGTTCTCCTCGATCTCCTGCTCGGTGGCCAGCTCGGCACCGCGGGTGATCAGCTTCAGCCAGGGCTGGTGCTCCTCCGGGACGAACGGCAGCCCGGGCGGGGCGGTGGTGGTCGCGCCCGCCGCCAGGTACTGCTTGACCAGGCGGTCCTCCAGCGACTGGTAGGACATCACCACGATCCGCCCGCCCAGCGCCAGCGCGTCCAGGGCGCCCGGGATCGCCCGGTCCAGCACCTCCAGCTCGCCGTTGACCTCGATCCGCAGCGCCTGGAAGGTGCGCTTGGCCGGGTTCCCGCCGGTGCGGCGGGTCGCGGCCGGAATGGCGTTGCGCACCAGATCGACCAGACGCGCGCTGTTGGTGAACGGTTCCTTCTCCCGCTCGCGCAGGATCACCGAGGCGATCTTCCCGGCGAACCGCTCCTCGCCGTACACCTTGAGGATCCGGGCCAGCTGCCCGTGGGTGTAGGTGTTGAGCACCTCGGCCGCGCTGAGGCCCCGGGTCTGGTCCATCCGCATGTCCAGCGGGGCGTCCTGGGAGTAGGCGAAACCGCGCTCGGCCTCGTCCAGCTGCATCGAGGAGACCCCGAGGTCGAACAGGACGCCCTGCACCCGGGGGATCTCCAGGCGCTCCAGCACCTCGGGGATCTCGTCGTAGACGGCGTGCACCAGGGTGGCCCGGTCGCCGAACGGGGCGAGCCGCTCCGCGGAGAGCTTCAGGGCCGCCGGGTCACGGTCCACCGCGACCAGCCGGACCTCCGGGAACTGGGTCAGCAGGGCCTCGCTGTGCCCGCCCAGGCCGAGGGTGGCGTCCACCACCACCGCGCCGGGCTGCGAGATCGCCGGGGCCAGCGCGTCCATGCACCGCTGCAGCATCACGGGGACGTGCTTGGGGGCCGGATCGTTGGTGCTCATGCGCGGTGGCGCCCTTCTTCGGTGCGGAGCAGCCCGACGTCCGGGAGCTCCGACCTATTTTGGCCCACTGTGCGCCGGAGTCGCCGCGTGGGGCGGCGGGTGGCAGCCGCCGGCGGCCGGGACGCGGCCCGTGGTCCCCGCCCGCTCAGGGGGAAGATCGTGACCGCCCGGCGCCGGGGAAGGTGCGCCAGGTGGCACGGGAGCGGGTGGAGGCCACCGGCCGCGTCGGCCGCCGCACCGGCCGGAATCGCCCGGTTGACGGGCGCCGGCGGGTGTGCTTCTCCACTGCGCCGCAACTCTATCGCGGACACCCCGTCAGTCAACGGTCCGCTCCGGCGCACCACCCGGGCGGCGGTACGGATCACCGCAGGTCGCGGCCGTCCGGCGGGCTGCCGGGGGCACCGTCCGGGGGTCGCGCGGCACGGCCGCGCGCCCCGACCCCGACGAGGCCGGACAGACCCGCTCGGAACACCTCGGCCACCGGCACGCCGCTCCACCCGGTTGTCGATATGCACTCGGTCACAGCCGCCCGGTCTGTAGCCCTCCGCCCCACCACGGAAGCCGGATTCGCACTAACGTCTTCACCATGACAGTGACCCCCGACCGGCCCACGCCGACAGCCGCTGCCGACACCACCGAACCGAAGATCATCGACCGCTTCGTGGCGGCCAACCGCGAGTACGCGGTGACCTTCCGCGACGGCGGCATGGACGCCCGCCCCGTCCAGCGCATCGCCGTGGTGGCGTGCATGGACGCCCGACTCGACCTGTTCGCCGCGCTCGGCCTCGAACTGGGCGACGCCCACGTCATCCGCAACGCGGGCGGTGTCGTCACCGACGACACCATCCGCTCGCTCACCATCAGCCAGCGTGCCCTCGGCACCCGCTCGGTCGCGCTGATCCACCACACCGGCTGCGGTCTGCTCGGCCTCACCGAGGACTTCCGGCGCGAGCTGGAGCTGGAGGTCGGCCAGCGCCCGCAGTGGGCGGTGGAGTCCTTCATCGACCTCGACGGCGACGTCCGGCAGTCCATGCAGCGGGTCCGCACCTCGCCCTTCCTGCTGCACACCGACGACGTCCGGGGTTTCGTCTTCGACGTCCACACCGGTCTGCTCCGCGAGATCGACTGACCCGCCCCGTCCACCGGCCGTCTCCGGCCCGGCCAACGTCGTCCGGGCCCCCGCCGGCACTCCCGCCGACGGCCTCCGCACCCGTCCCGCCGCCCCCGCGCGGGCGCCCCGCCTCCCCGCGGCGTCCCGGGCGCTTTCGGCCGGGTGGTGACTTCTGGTCACCACCCGGGGGAGAATGCGCCTGCCGGTCGGACCCCGAACCACCTGGGGCGGCCGGCCGCAGGCCCCCACGACGGCACCGGCTCCCGCCACGGAACCGCTTCCCGAGGAGCCGCGTCCAGCATGGGGTGGGGGCCCGCCTCGGGGTGAGGCGGGCGCAGTGTGCCAGGGAGCGTACGGGTGACGAGCTACAACGATCAGGCCGGTCTCGAAGGTCGTCCGGGGGGCGACCGGGGGACGAAGGGGTACCACCCGGTCGGCCTGCCCGAGCTCGCCGCCGTGGTGGAACGGGTCCGGGCCAACATCGAGAGCGTGATCGAGGGCAAGCCGGAGGCCGTCCGGATCGCGCTGACGGTGCTGCTCGCCGAGGGCCACCTGCTGCTGGAGGACGTGCCCGGCGTCGGCAAGACCATGCTGGCCAAGGCACTCGCCCGGTCCGTCGACTGCACGGTGCGCCGCATCCAGTTCACGCCGGACCTGCTGCCCTCCGACGTCACCGGCACCAACATCTTCGACCAGCACCAGCGCGACTTCGAGTTCCGCCCGGGCGCGATCTTCGCGCAGATCGTGGTCGGCGACGAGATCAACCGGGCCTCGCCGAAGACCCAGTCCGCGCTGCTGGAGTCGATGGAGGAGCGCCAGGTCACCATCGACGGCACCAGCTACGAGCTGCCGTCGCCGTTCATGGTGGTCGCCACCCAGAACCCGGTCGAGATGGAGGGCACCTACCCCCTCCCGGAGGCCCAGCGGGACCGCTTCATGGCCCGGATCTCGATCGGCTACCCGAGCCCCGAGGCCGAGTTCGCGATGCTCGACGTGCACGGCGGCGCCAGCCCGCTGGACGACCTCCAGCCGGTCGCGCACGCCGCCGACATCCTCAAGCTGATCGACCTGGTGCGCACCGTGCACGTCGCCGACCCGGTCCGCCGCTACGCCGTCGACCTGGTCGGTGCCACCCGGAACAGCCACGAGCTGCGGCTCGGCGCCTCGCCGCGCGCCACCCTGCACCTGGTGCGGGCCGCCCGCGCCGCCGCCGCGCTGGACGGCCGCGACTACGTCACCCCGGACGACATCCAGCGCCTGGCCGTCCCGGTGCTCGCGCACCGCCTGATGCCGACCGCCGAGACCCAGCTGAGCCGGCGCACCGCCGAGCAGATCGTGACCGACCTGGTCGCCCGGCTGCCGCTGCCGCGCCCGCAGGGCCAGGCCGGCCCGGCGCTGCGGAGGGGCTGAGGTGGGACCGTCCGACGCACCGTCGGGCCTGCGCGCCGGCCTGAACGGCCTCACCACCCGGGGTCGCTCCTTCCTCGCCGCCGGGGCCACCTCGGTGGTCTGCGCCTACGTGCTCGACCAGGACGCGCTGCTGCGCGTCGGCGTCCTGCTCGCGGCGCTGCCGCTGGCCGCCGCGCTGCTGCTGGCCAACACCCGCTACCGGGTGGCCAGTGGACGCCGGCTCAACCCGCGCCGGGCCGTCGCCGGCCACGAGGCCCGCGTCCACCTGCGGGTGGACAACGTCTCCCGGGTCCCCACCGGCCTGCTGCTGCTGGAGGACAAGGTCCCGTACGTGCTCGGGCCGCGCCCGCGCTTCGTCCTGGACCGGGTGGAGCCGCACGGCCACCGCGAGGTGTCCTACCGGGTCCGCTCCGACCTGCGCGGCCGCTACCCGCTCGGCCCGCTCCAGCTGCGGCTCTCCGACCCGTTCGGGATGTGCGAGGTCAATCGTTCCTTCACCGCCTCGGACGTCCTCACCGTCGTGCCGCAGGTGCAGCAGCTGCCGCAGGTGCGGCTCAGCGGCGAGTGGGTCGGCCAGGGCGAGAGCCGCACCCGCACCCTGGCGCTGGCCGGTGACGACGACGTCATCCTGCGCGAGTACCGGCACGGCGACGACCTGCGCCGGGTGCACTGGAAGTCCACCGCCCGGTACGGCGAGCTGATGGTCCGCCGCGAGGAGCAGCCGAAGAAGGCCCGGGCCACCGTCCTGCTGGACACCCGGGAGTCCGGCCACCGGGGCAGCGGCCCGGCGTCCTCCTTCGAATGGGCGGTCGGCTGCGCGGCCTCGGTCGCCGCGCACCTGCTGGAGCGCGGCTACCAGACCCGGCTGCTCACCGACACCGGCCACTGCGTACCCGGCCCGGACGCCGGCGGCGGCAACACCGCCGCCGACGCCTCCGGCCTGATCCTGGACGCGCTCGCGGTGGTCGACCTCTCCGACGGCGGCGGGCTCTCCCGGGCCGAGGAGCCCCTGCGCAGCTCCGGCGAGGGCCTGCTGGTCGCCGTGCTCGGCGAGCTGGACGAGGCCCAGACCGCCAGGCTGGCCCGGTTGCGGGGCCGGACCGGCGGCGCCGTCGTCTTCCTGCTCGACACCGGCACCTGGTCCGGCCTGCGGATGCTCGCGCCCGACACCGGCGGGGACGAGTTCCGTGCCAGGGTGCGGCAGCTGCGCGAGGCCGGCTGGACCGTCCTGCCGGTCCGCGCCGGGGACTCCGCGCCGGAGCTCTGGCAGGCCGCCGACCGGACCGAGTCGCCCTCCCCCTACCGAGATGAGGCCGGCGCGTGACCACCCGGGCCAAACTGACCGTCTACTCGGCGCTGGCCACCGCCCTGGCCTCGCTCTGCCTGCTCCCGCTGCTCACCACCAAGGGCTGGATCACCCACGCCTACCTGGTCGTCGCCGTGGTCGCGGCGGCCGGCGCGGGCCTGCGCCGGACCCCGTTCTACCGCTGGACGGTGCCGCTCGGGCAGCTGCTCGTGCTGACCGTCCTGCTGCTGGTCGGCTTCGCCAGCTCGACCGCGCTCTGGGGCGGCGTGCTGCCCGGCACCCAGTCGGTGCACACCCTGGCGCAGGTCCTCGGCCAGGGGCTGGACGACATCCGGGAGTACAGCATCCCCGCGCCGCCCAACCCGGGCCTGCGGCTGATCCTGGTCGCCTCCGTCGGTCTGATCGCCATCGCGGTGGACACCGTCGCGGTCACCTACCGCCGCTCCGCGCTGGCCGGGCTGCCGCTGCTGGCGCTCTACTCGGTGGGCAACGGGCTGGCCGGCGACGGCGGCAGCTGGGCCTGGTTCGGCCTCGCCGCCGCCGGCTACCTGGTGCTGCTCTTCGCGGAGGGCCAGGACCGGGTCTCCCGCTGGGGCCGGATCTTCCGCGGCACCTCGCGCCAGGGCGAGGACTCCGGCGCGCTCAGCCAGGGCGGCCGGCGGATCGGCGTCCTGGCCCTCGCGGTGGCCCTGCTGGTCCCGGCCTTCCTGCCGCGCTGGGAGGGCGGACTGATCCACACCGGTCCGTCCGGCGGCACGGCCGCCGGCGGCGCCGGCGGCGGCATCACCACCCTCGACCCGCTGGTGACCCTGGAGGCGGCCCTGGCCACCCCCAGCAACGTCGAGCTGCTCACCTACCGGATGGACAGCAGCCTCGCCGACACCGCCTACCTGCGCACCGGCTCGCTGGACGAGTTCGACGGCACCGCGTGGAAGCTCAGCAACCCCGGGGTGACCGAGCTCAAGACCACCTTCGCCCCGCCGGAAGGCCTGGCGAGCACCAACGTCCCGTCGGAGTCGGGCGACTTCCAGGCCTCCGACAAGCTGGAGTCGGGCTGGCTGCCGCTGCCGTACCCGGCCGCCGGCGTCAGCGTCCCCAACCCCGGCGACTGGCGGGTGGACACCCTCACCGGCACCGTGCTCCCGGACCGGGACAAGGCCATCAAGGGCCTGCGCTACCAGGCCACCGCACTCGACATCCGGCCCACCGCGGCCGAGCTGCGCAGCGTGGGATCGGTACCGCCGAAGATCTCCGACCACTACACCCAGCTGCCCAAGGACCTGCCGGCCTCGGTCCGGGAGAAGGCGCAGGAGGTCACCCGGAACGCGTCCACCGCGTACGACCGCGCGCTCGCGCTGCAGGACTGGTTCACCAGCTCCGAGTTCACCTACAGCACCAAGATCAAGGCCGGTACCGGCAGCACCGCGATCGAGACCTTCCTGCGCGACCGCAAGGGCTTCTGCGTGCACTTCGCCTCCACGATGGCGGCGATGTCCCGCACCCTGGGCATCCCCGCCCGGGTCGCGGTCGGCTTCACCCCGGGCGACGCCAAGGGCAACGACCGGTACTCGGTGAACGGGCTGATGTACCACGCCTGGCCCGAGCTCTACTTCCAGGGCTTCGGCTGGCTGCGCTTCGAGCCCACGCCGACCCGCGGCGTGCAGCCCCGCTACACCGCGCCGGTCGCCGCACCCGCCACCGCGCCGACCCAGCAGCCGACCGCCGCCGCGCAGAGCACCGCGCCGGTCGCGGCGCCCTCCAGCAGCAGCGACTGCGACCCCAAGCTGCGCCGGATGGGCGAGTGCGGGAACGACGGCAAGGCCGCGGCCGGCGCCCAGCAGGACTCCTGGCTGCTGTCCTGGCAGGTGCTGACCACCCTGGCCGCCGTGCTGGCGCTGCTCGCCCTGCTGTTCACCCCGATGATCTGGCGGGAGCGGCTGCGCCGCCGCCGGCTCGGCACGGGCGGACGGCGCCGGCCCGGCGAGGACGGCCCGGCCGGGCCGACCGACGCCCAGGTGCTCGCCGCCTGGGACGAGCTGATCGACTCCGCCTGGGACCTCGGCATCCCGCCGGTCGATTCGCAGATCCCGCGCGCCGCCGCCCGCCGGATCGCCGAGGCCGCCGAGCTGGACGAGGCCTCGGCGGCCGCCGCCGGGCGGGTGGCGCTGGCCACCGAACGGGTGCTCTACGCCCGCTCCGCCGAGGTGTCCGAGCCCCTGGCGGCGGACGTCCGGACCGCCCGGGACGGCCTGCGGGCCGGCGTCGGCAGGGTCGGCCGGACGAAGGCGGCACTGCTGCCGCCGTCCGCCGCCACGCTCTGGTGGCGGTTCTCGGACGCGGTCGTGGCCGCCCGGCTCGCGACGCGCGGCCTGGCCTCCCGGGCGGCCGCGCCGTCGCGGCGGGTGCTGGGCCGGCTGCGCCGCCGCGGCGGGGGCGACCGGACGCCGTCCTGACACCGGACGCACACGGAACGCCGACACCGGGCACACGAGGGGAACGCCGAGGGCGGGCAGTCGGATCGACTGCCCGCCCTCGTGGCGTTACGGTTCGGCCGGTGGCTCAGAAGCCGCCGGTCTGTTCGTCCCGGCGGCGCTGCCAGCGCTGCTCCACCCGGTCCATCACCCCCGCCTTGCGGCGCGGTGCCGCGGCCGGCCGCGGGCCGGAGGCCTGGCCCGCGGGCCCGCGCCGCCAGCCGGTGACGGCGAAGACGGCGCACCCCAGCATCACCAGGAACCCGACCACACTGACCCAGATCTGGTCCGGTACGACCATGCCGCCCATCAGCAGCCCGATGCCCACCACGAAGCCGCCGACAGCCAGGTAGACCCGCCGACGGGTGTAGGTGCGCAGCCCGGTTCCCTCAAGCGCCGTCGCGAATTTGGGATCTTCGGCATACAGCGCTCGCTCCATCTGGTCGAGCAGTCGCTGCTCGTGCTCCGAGAGCGGCACGGAGTCCTCCTACTCGTCGGTCGCCGGTGCGACCGGTCCGCCGCCCCGGTCGGGGAGGCAAAGTCCAATCAGCCTTCAGAACACGCGGTCGGACGCCTGTACGGGGGCCCAGGCCCGTGTCGTCCATATGCCCCATGCATCCGGCTGTCATGCTTTCCGGCTTTACCCAGATCATACGGTCCACGGGCTCGTTGCGGGGCGGTCGGCCACGCGTGGGCCGGGCCGTACCGGGCCGCACCCGGCCGCACAGGGCTCAACGCGGCCGACACCGGACAAGTGCCCGACGGCGTGGAATCGGCCGGGACCTGGGGAGCTTCCGCGCGGATCGCGAGGAGACCCGCCGGAGAACGGCGGGAGGAACCGGGGTCAGGCCAGCGTGGCCAGCAGGTGGAGCTGGGTCGCCACGGCGTGGAAGGCCGGCTGCTCGGCGGCGGCCTCCTCCAGCTTGAGCAGCGCCTCCAGCGCGCCCGGCTCGGTGTCCACCAGGACGCCGGGCACCAGGTCGGCGAAGACCCGGACGCCGTGCACCGAGTCCACCCGCAGGCCGGCGCCGGCGGCCAGCTGACCGAGCTCCTCGCCGCTGAAGCGGCGCGGCATCGGGTCGCTCGCGCCCCAGCGGCCGTCGTCGGCCTCCAGGACGGTACGGGCGTCGGTGAAGTGGCCGGCCAGGGCGCGGGCCAGCACCGCGCCGTTGCGGTTGGCGGCGAGCAGGCTGACGAAGCCGCCGCGGCGCAGGGCGGCGGCCAGGCTGCCGAGCGCCTCGGCCGGGTCGTCCACGACCTCCAGCACCCCGTGGCAGAGCACCGCGTCGACGGTGCCGGGGGCGACCAGCTCGGGCAGCGTCTGGGTGTCGCCCTGGACGGCGCGGACGAGGTCGGTGACACCGGCCTCGGCGGCCCGGCGCTCCAGCGCGAACAGCGCGTCGGGGCTCGGGTCGACCACGGTCACCCGGTGGCCGAGCCGGGCGACCGGCACCGCGAAGTTGCCGGTGCCGCCGCCGGTGTCGACCACGTCGAGCACGGGCTGGTCCAGCTCGGCCGCCCGCTTCTCCAGGGCTGCCCGCACCACCTCCCACACCACGGCGGTACGCAGGGCGCTGCGGGGACGCGTCGGGTACAAGGTCGGGCTCCTTGGCACGTGCAGATGGATCAGGATGCCTCCACCTTAGACCGGGCCGGGAGCCGGACCGTGCCGCCGGTCACCGCCGCGGACCCGGGTCGCGGCCGTCGCCCGGGCCGTCGTCCAGGGGCAGCCGCGGGGCGGGCGGCACCGGGTGCAGGCCGAGCAGCCGTTCGACCAGCCGCAGGAAGAGCGCGGAGTTGCGGATCAGGTCGTCGGCGTCGCGGGCCGAGGCGGCGCCCCGGATCCCGGCCTCGGCGGCGGCCCGGCGGCGGGCGCCGGCCGCGTAGTACACCGCCCATTCGGCGAGCTCCGGGGCGATCTCGGGCAGCACCTCCCAGGCGCTGCGGATGGCCTGGCGGCGCCGGGCGTTCTTCTCCGGCCGGCCGCGCGCGGCGAGCACCGCGGCGACGGTGCGCAGCGCGGCGAGGTGGGCGGCGGCGTACCGCTCCAGCGGGTCCTCCCGGGCGCGGGCTCCGGCGAGGGTGCGGTGCGCGTCGGCGAGCAGGTCGAGGGCGGCGGGCGGAGCGGCGATCCGGCGCACCACCGGGTGGACGTCCCCGGTGGCGGGGCGGTGGGCGTCCGGGCGGTGGGCGGCGGAGTGGAGGCGGGTGGTGACGGGCTCAGGACGGCTGATGGTCATGGTCTCCCCCGGTCCGAGGCAGCGCGCGGACCGGGTGGTCCGTGCTCCTCCATCGTGACCGGGGCCACTGACAACGCGGCCGCGCGGCGGGTCCGCGTGCGGGCGGCGGCCCGCCGGCCGCCCCTGTCGGCCCCGCGCCCCACCGCCCCGCACCCCGCCGGAGCGCCGCCCCCCACGGTCGCCGCTCCGGAGCCCCCTCCGGGTCACCGGTTCCCCCCTGACCGCGCTCCGCCGCCCCGTGTCGGCGGTGCGCGGCCTGCGACCGGCTCCCGTACGGACCTTCCGGTGACGTCCGCGGCCCCCGTGCCCGCTGGACGGCACCTGTCCGCCGTCCCGGGACCTCAGCGCCCGACGCGCCGTCGTCCCGGTGCCCCTACTGTCCCGTCTCCGCAGGTCGGGGGCCATCCGCTCAGGTACTCAACCGGGTTTCTGAGTATCCGTACTCAGTCCGTCCGGGGCGGGAACCGCGGGCCGCCCGGGCGGCGTCCCGGTACGGTACGGCGAGCCGGTCGGATCCCGGCGGGCGCCACGAGGAGGAACGGATGACGATCGTTCCGCTGATCTTCACCAGCGGGCTGGCGAGCGGGATCAACGCGTACGCGGTGGTGCTGCTGCTCGGGCTGCTCGGCCGGTTCGGCGGCGCCGAGTCGGTGCCGGCCGCGCTGGAGCGCACCGATGTGCTGGCCGCCGCCGCGGTGCTGTTCCTGCTGGAGGCGGTGGCCGACAAGATCCCGTACGTGGACAGCGTCTGGGACGGCGTCCACACCGTGATCCGCCCGATCGCGGGCGCCACCGTCGGCGCGCTGCTGGCCAGTGCCGACCCGGGCTCGCTGGGCGAGGTCGCGGCGGGGGCGATGGGCGGGACCACGGCGCTGGTCAGCCACCTGGTGAAGGCCTCGCTGCGGATGGCGGTCAACACCTCGCCCGAGCCGGCCAGCAACATCGTGGTGAGCCTGGCCGAGGACCTCTCGGTCGCCGGTCTCGTCACGCTGGCGATCTTCCACCCGTGGGTGGCCGCCTCGGTCTCCACCGTGCTGCTGGCCGTCGGCCTGCTGCTGGTCTGGTTCGCGATCAGCCGGATCCGCCGCTTCCGGGACCGCCGCCGCGAGCGCCGGGCCGCCCGTGCGGCGGGCGTGCGACCGGCGCGGGAGGTGCCCGTCCCCCGGCCGTAGGATGCGGTCCATGGCACGGATCGTCATCATCGGCGCAGGAATGAGCGGGCTCGCGACGGCCTCCCGGCTGGCGACCCTCGGCCACCGGGTGACGGTCTGCGAGGCGACCGGGACGTACGGCGGCATGGTCGGCCGCTACGAGCGGGACGGCTTCGCCTTCGACACCGGCCCCGGGCTGCTCACCCTCCCGGCCGTCTACCGCGACCTCGCGCTGAAGACCGGCCGGGAGCCGCTGGAGCAGCTGGTCGAGCTGGCGCCGGTGGATCCGGAGAGCCGGCACCTGCTCCCCGACGGCACCGACCTGCTGCTGCCCAACGCCTCCCGCGGCGGGGTGATCCAGGCGCTGGACACGGCGTTCGGCACCGGCTCGGGCGCCCGCTGGGCCGAGGTGATGAACCACGGCCGCACGGTCTGGGAGGCCACCCGCCGCCCGCTGCTGGAGGAGCCGCTGCCGGCCGACACCGCGCCGCTGCGCACCGATCCGTACCCGGCGCCGCGGCCCGGTCGCCTCGCCCGCCTGTTCGGTGCCAGGGCGTGGACCCTCGCCGTCGTGGCCGCCCGTGGACTCGGCGGCCACGACGGGATGACCGCCCTGCTGCACGAGCACGCCCTGCGCTTCGGCCTCGACCCGCGCACCGCGCCGGCCGGGGCCACCGTGCTGCCGTACATGGAGCAGTCCTTCGGCGTCTGGTACGTCCGGGGCGGCATCCGGGCGCTGGCCGACGCGGTGTACCGGCGGTGCGAGCGGCGCGGGGTGGAGTTCCGCTTCGACACCCGGGTCGAGGAGGTGCTGGAGAAGGACGGCCGGGCCTGCGGCGTCGACACCGCGGCCGGCCGGATCGACGCCGACGTGGTGGTCTCCGCGATGGACGCCCGGGTGGTCTTCTCGGAGTACCTCGGCACGGCCGGCTCCCAGGACGACTGGCCGTCGTCGATGGAACGGCTGCACGACGCCCCCGGCCGCGTCGTGGTGCTGCTCGCCCTGCGCGGGGAGCGCCCCGCCGGGACGGCGCACCGGACGGTGGTGCACGCCGCCGACCGCGCCGCCGAACTGGACGGGATCTTCCGCGCCGGCGCCCCGCTCGCCCAGCGGCCGACCGTCCAGGTGCTGCGCCCGGACGACGCCTCGCTGCACCCCGCCGGCCACGAGGCCGTGGTGCTCACCGCGACCACGCCGGCGATGGGGTTCGACTGGACCGGACCGGGCGTCGCCGAGCGCTTCGCCGACCGGATGGTCGCGCAGGCGGACGCG
Source organism: Kitasatospora sp. NPDC001603 (assembly GCF_040298365.1). Lineage (NCBI taxonomy): Bacteria > Bacillati > Actinomycetota > Actinomycetes > Kitasatosporales > Streptomycetaceae > Kitasatospora > Kitasatospora sp. NPDC001603. Next base: position 162,726 of record NZ_JBEPAA010000003.1, on the reverse strand, counting down.
GCCGGTCTGGGCCTCGGTGAGCGGGTGCTCTGGCGGGTGGTGCGGACCCCGGCGGACACCGCGCGGGAGACCGGTTCCTTCCTCGGCTCCGTCCCGCTGCCCGCCCTGGCGGGCGCGCGCGGCGCCTACCTCCAGGCGCCGACCGAGGAGGCGCCCGGCTTCTACCTGGTGGGCGGCGCCGCCCACCCCGGCGGCGGGCTGGCCCGGGTCGGCATGTCGGCCTGCATCGCGGCCAACCTCATCGGCCCGGCCTGAGCCGCTCCGGACCGGCCCGGCGGGCGGGAGTTCAGCCCTGCTGCTGCCAGGTCGGCTGCTGCTGGTAGCCGTACTGGTCGTACTGCGGCTGCTGGGGGATGCCCTGCTGCTGCGGGTAGGGCTGGTGCTGCTGGTCGGCCTGCTGCTGCCACTGCTGCTGCGCCTGCTGGGCCTGGTCGTAGCCGTACTGGTCGGGCTGCTGCTGGTAACCGCCGTACGCGTCCACCTGCGGCTGCTGCTGGTAGCCCGCGTACGGCTCCGGCTGCTGCTGGTAGGTGCCGTAGCCCTGGTCGTAGGCGAAGGCCGGCTGCTGCTGGGCCTGCCACTGCTGCTGGCCGTTCGCGTCCCAGCCGGGCTGCTGCTGCGAGGTGTCGTAGCCGGCCTGGTAGGCCTCGGCGTACGGGTCGGGCTGGGCCTGCGGCACGGGCTGCTGCTGCTGCTCGTAGTAGCCGGGGGTGTAGACGCCGTCGGCGGCGATCTCCTGCATCTCGAAGGCGGCGGTCTGCTCGACGGCCGGGACGTCCTCGGCCACCGGGGCCGGCGCCGGGCTCTCCTCGACCGCGCTGACCGTGCCGATCCGGTCGGCCGCCACCGCGGTGGCCACCACCGCGCCACCGGTCAGCGCGCCCAGCAGGGGCACCCTGGCCAGCGGGCCGGGCAGTCCGCCGTCGGCCCGGCGCAGTGACCAGCCGGCCGCGTAGCCGCGTTTCACGGAGAGGGTGACGAGGGTCTGGCCGACCGCGAAGAGGGCCGCGCCCGCGCCGATCAGCGGGACCGACCCGGCCGCCATCCCGGCCGGCACGCCGAGGAAGCCGGTCAGGGCGAGGGCGCGCCAGTGCACCGGCGCGCGGTTCTGCAGCAGCAGCTCGGCCAGCAGCCAGAGCGCCACGACCGCCAACGCGCCGTACAGCAGCAGGTATCCGATGCCCATCCGCCCGCTACCTCCAGTCGCGTGCCCGCGCGCGCCGCGCGTGTTCGGCGACTGTACCGGTTGAACGGTCCGGGTACCGCATCGCGTTCCCGGCCGGAACGGCGGGCCCGGCCGGCCGGGAACGGCGGCCCGCTCAGCGCTGGTGCAGGCCGAGGTTCTGGTAGATCTCCAGCGTCGCGGTCGAGTGGTTGAGCGTGATGAAGTGCAGCCCGGGGGCGCCCTCCGCCAGCAGCCGCTCGGACATCGCGGTGGCGTGCTCCATGCCGATCGCGCGCAGCGCGGCCGGGTCGTCGATCGCGGCGCGCAGCCGCTCCTCCAGGTCGGGCGGGAAGGCCGAGCCGCTCAGCTGGGGGAAGCGCTCCAGCTGCTTGGCGTTGGTGACCGGCATGATCTCCGGGATGATCGGCGCCTCGCAGCCCGCGGCCGCGACCCGGTCGCGCAGCCGCAGGTAGTCGTCGACCTCGAAGAACATCTGGGTGATCGCGTAGTCGGCCCCGGAGCGGATCTTCGCCACGAAGTGCCGGATGTCCTCGTCCCAGTCGGTCGAGCGCGGGTGCATGTTCGGCGAGGCCGCGACGCCCACGCAGAAGTCGCCGATCCCCTTGATCAGCTCCACCAGCTCGTAGGCGTAGGTCACACCGTCCGGGTGGCTGACCCACTCGCCCGTCGGGTCGCCGGGCGGGTCGCCGCGCACCGCGAGGACGTTGCGCACGCCCTGGTCGGCGTACTGGCCGATGATGTTGCGCAGCTCGGCGACCGAGTGGTCCACCGCGGTCAGGTGGGCCACCGGGGTGAGGGTGGTCTCGGTGGCGATCCGCCCGACCATGTTGACCGTGCGCTCGCGCGAGGAGCCGCCGGCTCCGTACGTCATGCAGACGAAGTTGGGGTCGAGCGGTTCGAGGCGGCGGATGGCGTCCCAGAGGCGCTGCTCACCGACCTCGGTCCGCGGGGGCATGAACTCGAAGGAGAAGGACCGCTTGCCGGCCGCCAGAAGCTCGCGGACCGTCGAAGCGCGGTCTGTTCTGGTGGAAGCGATGCCGAGTGCCATGGGGGCAGGTTAACCGTCGGCCGAAGGACACGGACAACCCGGTTCCAGGTATTGAGACAACTGGTGGACGACCGTCCGCTTTCCGTCCGAACGGGTGCACGGCCCTGCCCGACGGCCGTTCGCGGCCGTCCGGCTAGGCTTGCCGGACCCCCAGCGAACCCTCCGGAGCCTCATCGTGACCTCGTCCAGCAACCGGCCGGCCAACCCGATCGACGTGGAGGACGTGCGCGAGCGCGTCAACGCCGCGCTCGCCGGGTTCATGGACGGCCAGTCGGCCCTGCTCGGGAAGATCTCCCCGCAGCTGGCGCCCGCCGTCGAGGCCCTGCGCGACTTCCTGCTGGACGGCGGCAAGCGGCTGCGCCCGGCGTTCTGCTACTGGGGCTGGCGCGGCGCCGGCGGCCCGGCCGCCGGCGAGGCCATCGCGCACGCCGCGGCCGCCCTGGAGCTGCTGCAGGCCAGCGCGCTGGTCCACGACGACCTGATGGACCGCAGCGACACCCGGCGCGGCCTGCCCTCCGTGCACCGCCGCTTCGAGGCGCTGCACCGCGCGAGCGGCTGGCGGGGCGACCGCGAGCAGTTCGGCGCCTCGGCGGCGGTGCTCCTCGGCGACCTGCTGCTGATCTGGTGCGACGAGCTGTTCCTGCGCTCGGGCCTGGACCCGGCCGCGGTGCTGGCCGCCAAGCCGGTGTTCGACCTGATGCGCACCGAGGTCATGGTCGGCCAGTACCTGGACGTCCTGGAGCCGGTCGCCGGGGACTCCACCGACGAGGGCGCGCTGGACCGGGCACAGACCGTGCTGCACTACAAGTCGGCCAAGTACACGATCGAGCGGCCGCTGCAGGTCGGCGCACTGCTGGCGGGCGCCGGGCCGGAGCTGGTCGAGGCGTACGGCGCGTTCGGCCTGCCGCTGGGCGAGGCCTTCCAGCTCCGTGACGACCTGCTCGGCGTCTTCGGGGACCCGGCGGTCACCGGCAAGCCGGCCGGGGACGACCTGCGCGAGGGCAAGCGGACGCTGCTGGTCGCGCACGCCATGCGGAGGCTGCCCGCCGCCGACGCCCGCCACCTGGACGACCGGCTCGGCGCGCCGGACCTGGCGCCCGAGGAGGTGTCCCGGCTGCGCGAGCTGGTCGGGCGCAGCGGCGCGCCCGAGCTGGTGGAGCGGCGGATCGAGGAGCTGATGCGGCAGTCGCTGGCCGCGCTGGAGGCGGCCCCGCTGGCCGACCGGCGGGCCCGCGAGGTGCTGCTGGCGCTGGCCGAGGCCGCCACCGTCCGCAAGTACTGAGCCGGGTGTCCGAAAAACGGGCACCCGGACGTACCGGGAACGGCGGCAGCCGTCCGGGTCAGACCGCGCGCAGCCGCCGGGCGAACGCGGCGGCCGCCGCCCGCGGGTCGTCCGCGGCGGTGATCGCGCGGACCACCACGACCCGGCTCGCCCCGGCCGCCAGCACCTCGTCCAGGTTGCCGAGGTCGATGCCGCCGATCGCGAACCACGGCCGGTCGGTGCTCTGCTTCGCCGCGTACGAGACCAGGCCGAGGCCGGGCGCGTGGCGGCCCGGCTTGGTCGGGGTGGGCCAGACCGGGCCGGTGCAGAAGTAGTCGACGCCGGGCTCGACGACCGCCGCGTCCACCTCGGACTCGGCGTGGCAGGACCGGCCGATCAGTACGTCCTCGCCGAGGATCGCCCGGGCGGCGGGCACCGGCAGGTCGTCCTGCCCGAGGTGCAGCACGTCGGGCCGGGCCGCGTGCGCGACGTCGGCGCGGTCGTTGACGGCGAGCAGCTTGCCGTGGCGGCGGCAGGCGTCGGCGAAGACCTCCAGGGCCGCCAGTTCCTGCTTGGCCTCCAGGCCCTTGTCGCGGAGCTGGACGATGTCCACCCCGCCGCCCAGCGCCGCGTCCAGGAACGCGGCGAGGTCGCCCTGCTCGCGGCGGGCGTCGGTGCAGAGGTAGAGCCGGGCGTCGGCGAGGCGCCGGCGCGGTGTGTCCGCCGCCATCAGATCAGCATCGCCTGGGCGCGGCGCTTCACCTCGGTGCCGCGGTTCTCCTGCAGCGCCTGGATCGGGCTGCCGGGCAGCGACGGGTCCTCGGTGAAGAGCCACTCCAGGATCTCCGCGTCGTTGTACCCGCAGTCGCGCAGCACCGTCAGGGTGCCGGACAGGTGCTTGACCAGGCCCGGGCCGTCGATGAAGGCGGCCGGCACCTGGAGCGACCTGTTCGGGCCGCGGCGGACGGCGATCAGCCCGCCGTTCTTGACCAGGTCGCGCACCTCGGTGACCCGGACCCCCCACTGCTCCGAGATGTCGGGCAGGTACATCCAGTCGGTGACCAGGGATTCAATCTTGCTTTCGATCTCACTCACGTCACCAGACTGCCACCTCCGGGGCCCGCCGCGCACCAACCGGCCCCGCGGACTACCCCGCGACGGCCGACTTCAGGGCCACCGCCGGGTCCGCCGCGCGCACCGGATCGAGCACCGCGGCGCGCTCGGCCAGCCGGCGGCCCTGGGTGAGATCGCGCGGGCGGTCCACCGTCAGCAGGGCCCGCAGCACGCCGTCCCGCAGCCAGAGCACCGCCCAGGACGGGTCCTGCGGGGAGCCGCGCCAGAGCAGTTCGTCACCCTCGCCGTGCCGCCCGGCGTACTGCACCGTCCGGCCGAACTGCTCCGACCAGAAGTACGGCACCGGGTCGTACGCCACCTCCGCGCCGAGCACGGCGGCGGCCGCCGCCGCACCGGACCGCAGCGCGTGGTCCCAGTGCTGGACGGTCAACCGGGCGCCGGCGCGGGCCGACGGGTAGCTCACGCAGTCACCGGCCGCGTGGACGCCGGGCAGCGTGGTGCGCAGCCGCTCGTCGACCAGGATCGCGCCGGCGGCGTCCAGCGCGACCCCGGAGCCGGCCAGCCAGCCGGTCGCCGGGCGGGCGCCGATGCCGACCACCACCTCGTCGGCGGGCAGGTGCGAGCCGTCCGCCAGCAGCACCGCGCCGGGCTCGACCGCCGCGACGCCCACCCCGCAGCGCAGCTCCACCCCGGCCTCGGCGTACCAGGCCGCCATCGCCCGGCCGATCACGGCCGGCAGCGCGCCGGGCACGGGCGCCGGGCCCGCCTCGACGACGGTGACCTCGCAGCCGGCCGCCCGGGCGGCGGTGGCCACCTCGGCGCCGATCCAGCCCGCGCCCACCAGGACCAGGCGCAGGCCGGGCCGGAGCAGGGCGCGCAGCGCCAGCGCGTCGTCCAGGGTGTGCAGCAGGTGGGCGCGTTCGGCGCCGGGCAGGGCGCGCGGGGCGGCGCCGGTGGCGATCACCAGGGCGTCGTACGGCAGGTCGCCGCCGTCGGTGCGCAGCACGCCGGGGGTGAGGCCGGTGGCGCGGCGGCCGGTGAGCAGTTCGACGCCGAGCTGCGCGAGGTCGAGGTCGAGCGGGGTGGCGTCGGCCTTGCCGAGCAGCACCTCCTTGGAGAGCGGCGGCCGGTCGTACGGGGTGTGCGGCTCCTCGCCGACCACCACGATCCGCCCCCGCCAGCCGCCCTGCCGCAGGCCCGCGGCGCAGTGCGCCCCGGCCAGCCCGGCCCCCACCACGACCACCTGATCCGTCCCGCTCAGCTCTGCCACGCCCGTCACTGTACTGGCGGGCGCCCGGGGCACCAGAGGGCCTCGGGCGCCCCGCGTCCGCCCCTCGTACGCGCCTTCGGTGGCGGCGACCCCCGGAGTTATGGTGGGGGCACCATCACGGGAGCCCGGCGGACCGGGCTGAGAGGCGGGCTTGCACGGCCTGCGACCGTCCGAACCTGATCCGGGTCATACCGGCGAAGGGAGAGCAGCGACTTTGACACGCTTGGCAGCAGGTACACATGCCCACGTGCTGGTCGTCGGCGGCGGCATCATCGGCCTCGCCGTCGCCTGGCGGGCAGCCCGGCGCGGACTGACGGACATCGCGGTGGTCGACCCCGACCCGGGCGGCGGGGCCGCCCGGGTGGCCGCGGGCATGCTGGCCCCCGTCACCGAACTCCAGTACGGCGAGGAGCCGTTGCTGCGCCTCGGGATGGCCTCCAACGAGCGGTACGCGGCCTTCGCCGACGAGCTCACCGAGGCCTCCGGCGGCCGGGACACCGGCTACCGCCGGTGCGGCACCGTCGCTGTCGCCCTCGACTCCGACGACCGCGAGGAGCTGCGCGAGCTGCACGCCTTCCACGGGCGGCTCGGCCTCGACTCGCAGTGGCTGACCGGCCGGGAGGCCCGCAAGCTGGAGCCGATGCTCGCCCCCGGCGTCCGCGGCGGCCTGCACGTCACCGACGACCACCAGGTGGACGGCCGCCGGCTGGCCGCGGCGCTGGTCCTCGCCTGCGAGCGGGCCGACGTGCGGCTGCACCGCACCGAGGCCACCGAGCTGCTGGTCGAGGGCGACCGGGCCGTCGGCGTCCGGCTGGGCACCGGGGAGACCCTGACCGCCGACCGGGTCGTGCTCGCCGCCGGCTCCCGCAGCCATCTGCTGCCCGGCCTGCCCGCCGGTGTGCTGCCGGCGATCCGCCCGGTGAAGGGCCAGATCCTGCGGCTGCGGATCCCGCCGGCCTACCGGCCGTTCCTCTCCCGCAACGTCCGCGCGGTGGTCCGCGGCCAGCACCTCTACCTGGTGCCTCGCGAGGACGGCGAGCTGGTGATCGGCGCCACCAGCGAGGAGCAGGGCTACGACACCACCGTCACCGCCGGCGGGGTGTACGAGCTGCTGCGCGACGCCCACGAGCTGGTCCCCGGCATCACCGAGCTGCCGCTGGTGGAGACCTCCGCCGGGCTGCGGCCGGGCTCGCCGGACAACGCGCCGCTGCTCGGGCCGACCGCCCTGCCCGGCCTGGTCGCCGCCACCGGCCACTACCGCAACGGCGTGCTGCTCACCCCGGTGACGGCCGACCTGCTCGCCGAGTACCTGGTCACCGGCACGACGCCCGCGCTCGCCGAGCCGTTCTCCCCCACCCGCTTCACCACGAAGGTCCCCGCATGAGCGAGATCGAACTCACCGTCAACGGCGAGCCCCGCCGGGTGCCCGCCGCCACCACCCTGGCCGAGGTGGTGACCACCCTCAGCCGGGCCAACTCCGGCGTCGCCGCCGCCCTCAACGAGGCCGTGGTGCCGCGCGGCTCGTGGCCGCTGACGCGGCTGGCCGCAGGCGACCGGGTCGAGATCCTCACCGCCGTCCAGGGAGGCTGACCATGGCCGACGACGTGTTCACCATCGCCGGGACGGCCTTCGGCTCACGCCTGATCATGGGCACCGGCGGCGCCCCCAGCCTGGACGTCCTGGAACAGGCGCTGCGGGTCTCCGGCACCGAGCTGACCACCGTGGCGATGCGCCGGGTCGACGCCACCACCCAGGGCTCCGTCCTGGACGTGCTGACCCGCAACGGCATCCGCGTGCTGCCCAACACCGCCGGCTGCTTCACCGCCGGCGAGGCCGTGCTGACGGCCCGGCTGGCCCGTGAGGCGCTCGGCACCGACTGGGTGAAGCTGGAGGTGATCGCCGACGAGCGGACCCTGCTGCCCGACCCGATCGAGCTGCTGGACGCGGCCGAGACGCTGGTCGACGACGGCTTCACCGTCCTGCCCTACACCAACGACGACCCGGTGCTGGCCCGGAAGCTGGAGGACGTCGGCTGTGCGGCGATCATGCCGCTGGGCTCGCCGATCGGCTCCGGCCTGGGCATCCGCAACCCGCACAACTTCCAGCTGATCGTGGAGAGCGCGACCGTCCCGGTGATCCTGGACGCGGGCGCCGGCACCGCCTCGGACGTGGCCCTGGCGATGGAGCTGGGCTGCGCCGCGGTGATGCTCGCCTCGGCGGTGACCCGGGCCCAGGAGCCGGTGCTGATGGCCGACGCGATGCGGCACGCCGTGGAGGCCGGCCGGCTCGCCCACCGGGCGGGCCGGATCCCGCGCCGCTTCCACGCCGAGGCCTCCTCGGCGATGGCCGGCCGGGCCGCGCTGGACACCCGCGAGCGCCCGGCGTTCTAGGCGGTGTCACAAGCCGGGCACAGAGCGCCCCGGGAGCGGTGTCTCCCGGGGCCGGTGCCGGGCGCCCCCACTACACTCGCCGGGTGGACATGGCACTGGACGACCCGCTGATCGGTACCCTGCTCGACGGCCGGTACCGGGTCGAGCAGCGCATCGCGGCCGGCGGGATGTCCACCGTCTACCGGGGCACCGACACCCGGCTCGACCGGGTCGTGGCGGTCAAGGTGATGCACCCCTCGCTCGCCGGCGACGAGGACTTCACCGGCCGGTTCATCCGCGAGGCCAAGGCGGTCGCCCGGCTCGCGCACCCCAACGTCGTCAACGTCTTCGACCAGGGCGCGGACGGCGCCCACGTGTTCCTCGCGATGGAGTACGTGCCCGGCCGGACCTTGCGGGACCTGCTCCGCGACCGGGGCGCGCTCTCCATCCGGGCCGCCCTGGACGTCCTGGAGCCGGTGCTCGCCGCGCTCGGCGCCGCCCACCGGGCCGGTCTCGTCCACCGCGACGTCAAGCCCGAGAACGTGCTGATCACCGACGGCGGCCTGGTGAAGGTCGCCGACTTCGGCCTGGTCCGGCTGCTGAACGCCGCCGACGGCGCGGCGAGCTCCGGCACCGCGACCACCGGCACCGTCCTCGGCACCGTCTCCTACCTGGCCCCCGAACAGATCCGCCCCGGCGCCGGGACCGACCAGCGGGTGGACGTCTACGCCGCCGGCATCCTGCTCTACGAGCTGCTCACCGGCCACCGTCCGCACACCGGCGAGAACCCCGTCCAGGTCATGTACCGCCACCTGCACGAGGACGTCCCGGCGCCCTCGCTGACCGTGCCGGGCGTCGGACCCGAGCTGGACGCGATAGTCGCCGCGGCCTGCGCGCGCGACCCGCGGGACCGCCCGTACGACGCGGTCGAGCTGCTGGCCGCCCTGCAACGGGTCCGCCGCGCGCTCACCCCCGCCCAGCTCGACGCCGAGCCCCCGGCCTCCACCCGGCCCAGCCCGCGGTACCCCACCAACGAGCCGACCTCGGTGATCCGGCCGGCCGTGGTCGCGCCCCCGGTCGAGCGCACCAGCGTGCTGGACGTGCCGCCGGAGGTGATGGAGCAGCTGCTCACCGAACCGCGCCCGTACGACGAGCCCGCGCCGGTGCGCACCCGGCGCCGCCCCGGTCCGTGGCGCCGGCTCCCGCGCAAGCCGCTGATCTGGACCTCCGTCCTGGCCGCGCTGGTGCTGCTGGTCGGCGGCACCACGTACGCGCTCTCCGGCGCGCTGTACACGACGGTGCCGGGCGTGATCGGCAAGGACCGCGGCGAGGCGCAGCGGATCCTCGACGGCGCCGGGATGCACGGGCGGTTCACCGAGGTGTACAGCGAGAGCGTCCCGGCCGGTCAGGTGATCTCCACCGACCCCGGCGTCGGGGCGCGGGCGCGCAAGAGCGACGCGGTCGGGGTCACCGTCTCCCGGGGGCCGAAGCGGATCGCCGTGCCCGAGCTGGTCGGCCGGCCCGCCGAGCAGGCCGCCGCCGCCCTGAGCGGCGTCCAGCTGGCGCGCGGCGGCGTCACCGAGACGTACAACGACACCGTGCCGGAGGGCTCGGTGATCAGCAGCTCGCCGGTGGCCGGCCAGCAGGTGCCGGAGAACACCCCGGTCTCGCTGGTGGTCAGCAAGGGCATGGTGGCCGTCCCGGACGTCACCGGGATGTCCAAGGACGACGCCGCCAAGGCACTGCAGGCCGCCGGGTTCGCCATGCAGAGCAGCGGGGTCAACCTGTTCGGCACCGGCAAGGTCTCCAGCCAGTCCCCGGCCCCGGGCGAGCGCCGCCCGCAGCGCACCGTGGTCACGGTCAACTTCCCGTTCATCTAAGGATTTTGCCCAGCCTTGGGGTCACGCGACGTAGCGTGGAACCAGGCCTGCCCGGCCCCGCCTGCCACGGCCAGGAGGGCTGCGGCGCCGGGACCTCCGGACGGGGCTGCGCGGCGGCCGGTACCCGAGGATGTGGTCGTCATGGGCGGACCCGCCGTCGACGGCTTGAGGGAGCGTGTACGGGGCGCGGTGATCACGCCCGCCGACGAGGGCTACGAGCAGGCCCGCCGGGTCTACAACGGCACGGTGGACCGCCGGCCGGCGGCGGTCGTCCGGGTGGCCAACGCCGGGGACGTGATGGCCGCCGTCGACTTCGCCCGGGAGAGCGGCCTGGAGCTCGCGGTGCGCGGCGGCGCCCACAGCGCGCCCGGCTACGGGACCTGCGACGGCGGCCTGGTGATCGACTTCTCCGACCGGCACGGCGTCCGGATCGACCCGGTGGGCCGGACGGCGCGCTGCGAGGGCGGCGTCACCTGGGGCGACCTCAACGACGCCGGGTACGCCTTCGGGCTCGGGGTGACCGGCGGGATCATCTCCACCACCGGCATCGCCGGGCTGACCCTCAACGGCGGCTTCGGCCACCTCGCCCGGGGGCTGGGGCTGAGCTGCGACAACCTGGTCTCGGCCGATGTGGTCACCGCGGACGGGCGGTTCCGGACGGTGAGCGAGGAGCAGGAGCCGGACCTCCTCTGGGCGCTGCGCGGCGGTGGCGGCAACTTCGGCGTGGTGACGTCCTTCGAGTACCGGCTGAGCCCGGTCAAGGACGTGGTCGCCGGGCCGTTCGTCTACGAGCTGGAGCACGCGGCCGAGGTGCTGCGGTTCTACCGCGAGTACGTCCGGGAGGCCCCCGAGGAGCTGGGCATCTTCCCCGGCTTCCACGTCGCGCCGCCGCTGCCGTTCCTCCCCGAGGACCGGGTCGGCGACTCCTTCATCCTGCTGGTGCCGTGCTGGTCCGGGCCGCCGGAGCGGGCCGAGGCGGTGCTGGCCCCGCTGCGGGACGCCGCGCCGTTGGTCGCCGAGGGCGTGGACACGGTGCCGTACCCGGCCTTCGCCGCCGCCTTCGACCCGCTGCTGCCGCCCGGCCTGCGGCAGTACTGGAAGGGCGCCTTCGCGACCGAGCTGACGGACGCGGCGATCGCCGCGCACACCGAGCACGGCCCGCGGGTGCCGACGGTCCACTCGGCGGTGCACATCTACCCGATCAACGGCGCCTGCCACCGGGTGCCCGCCGACGCGACGGCCTTCGCGCACCGGGAGGCGACCTTCGCCACCGTGATCCTCGCGGCCTGGACCGACCCGGCCGACGACGCGGCCGACACCGCCTGGGTGCGCGGCTACTACGACGCGCTCGCCCCGCACTCCGACGAGGGCGGCTACATCGGCTTCATGGACCACGACGACCAGCACCGGATCGAGGCCAACTACCGGGGCAACTACGCCCGTCTGACCGAACTGAAGCGGCGGTACGACCCGGGCAACCTGTTCCGGCTGAACCAGAACATCCGGCCCTGAGGGGCCGCTACCGCAGCGGCCCGTCGCCCGGCTCCTCCTGGTAGGAGTAGCGCTGCTCCCGCCAGGGGTCGGCCAGGTTGTGGTACCCGCGCTCCTCCCAGAAGCCGCGCCGGTCCGCCCGCATGTACTCCACCGCCCGCACCCACTTGGGCCCCTTCCAGGCGTAGAGGTGCGGGACCACCAGCCGGACGGGGAAGCCGTGCTCGGCGGTGAGCGGCTCGCCGTTGCGGTGGGTGGCGAAGAGCGCCCCGGGGTCGGCGAAGTCGGCCAGCCGGAGGTTGGCGCTGTAGCCGTACTCGGCCCAGACCATCACATGGGTGACACCGGGCGCCGGAGGCACCCGGGCCAGCACTTCGGAGGCCGACACGCCGGTCCACTCGCTGCCGAGCACGGAGAACTTGGTCACGCAGTGGAAGTCGGCGCGGACGGTCGCCCGGGGCAGGTCGTTGAAGCCGGCGAAGTCCCAGCGGTGCTTCGCCGCCGAGGCGGTGGCGCCGAACACCTGGAAATCCCAGGTCAGCGGCTTGAAGCGGGGCACGGGGCCGTAGTGCAGGGCGGGCCAGCCGCGTTGCGTCCGCTGGCCCGGCGGGAGTCTCGGGTCAGACGGCGGAGGTGGTTCTTGCTCGGACTGACCCATGGCTCCATGGTGACAGACGGCGGACAACGCCTGGCGCGCGCCCCTTTCGGGTGCCGTGCGCCCCGCCCGTACGGCCCATTGGGCCACCAAATCGGATATTCCGACACATGTCCTAGTGAGTGTGAACTTACTGGAATTCGGCCCCGGCGCGGTGCCAGGATGCGTGCAGCCGGAGGGTACGGCCGTGAGTCCCGGACGCGAAGCAGGAAGGCACCGCCATGAAGGGCGACACCGAGGTCATCGAATTCCTCAACGAGCAGCTCACCGCCGAGCTGACCGCCATCAACCAGTACTTCCTGCACGCGAAGATGCAGGAGAACAACGGCTGGACGAAGCTCGCCAAGTACACCCGGCACGAGTCCTTCGACGAGATGAAGCACGCCGAGGTGCTCACCGACCGGATCCTCTTCCTGGACGGGCTGCCCAACTACCAGCGGCTCTTCCACGTCCGGATCGGCCAGACCGTCAAGGAGATGTTCGAGGCGGACCGCCAGGTCGAGGTCGAGGCGATCGACCGGCTGAAGCGCGGGATCGTGGTCATGCGGGCCAAGAACGACGTCACCTCGGCGAACATCTTCGAGGACATCCTGGCCGACGAGGAGCACCACATCGACTACCTCGACACCCAGCTGGAACTGCTGGAGAAGCTCGGGGAGGCGCTCTACCTCGCCCAGCTGATCGAGCAGCCGGAGTCCTGAACCCCCGGCCGTACCCTCAGGCCGCGCGCAGCGGCCGGGCCGGCAGGACGGCCGGCGCCTGGGCCCCGTCCCGCGGTTCGGCCTCCTGCTCGTCGGCCAGCCCCAGCTTGGCCGCCAGCCGGGCGGTCGGGCAGGGCCGTGCGCCGTGCTCACCGAGCAGCGCCTGGATCCGTCGGACGCAGGAGCCGCAGTCGGTACCGGCCTTGCAGCCCCGGGCTATCTGGCGCGGGGTGTTGGCACCCGCGTCGATCTCCTTCTTCACCTGGGCCTCGGTGACCGCATGGCACATGCACACGTACATCGCGGTCTCTCCCTGCGAAGGCGACTGGCTCGAAATCGATCTTGACTAAGGCATGCCTTAGTTCACTAAGCCTCACCTTACCCGGGGATCCGGGCATGAAAAAGCCCCTCCGGGTTCGGAAATCCCGAATCCGGAGGGGCTTTCGTCACATCGGGGCCGGCCGCAGGGCCCGCCCGGGGGCGACGGCTCAGTTGCCGCCGCGGTACATCTCGGCCACCAGGAAGGCCAGGTCCAGCGACTGGCTGCGGTTGAGCCGCGGGTCGCAGGCCGTCTCGTAGCGCTGGTGCAGGTCGTCCACCAGGACCTCGTCGCCGCCGCCGACGCACTCGGTGACGTCGTCGCCGGTCAGCTCCACGTGGATGCCGCCCGGGTGGGTGCCGAGGCCGCGGTGCACCTCGAAGAAGCCCTTGACCTCGTCGAGCACGTCGTCGAAGCGGCGGGTCTTGTGGCCGCTGGAGGCCTCGAAGGTGTTGCCGTGCATCGGGTCGCAGATCCAGACCGGCTGGGCGCCGGAGGCGGTGACCTTCTCCACCAGGGTGGGCAGGTGCTCGCGGATCTTGCCCGCGCCCATCCGGGTGATGAAGGTGAGCCGGCCGGGCTCGCGCTCCGGGTCCAGCTTCTCGATCAGGGTGAGCGCCTCGTCGACCGAGGTGGTCGGGCCGAGCTTCACCCCGATCGGGTTGCGGATCCTGGACGCGAACTCGATGTGCGCGTGGTCCAGCTGGCGGGTGCGCTCGCCGATCCAGACCATGTGGCCGGAGACGTCGTACAGCTCGCCGGTCCGCGAGTCCACGCGGGTCAGCGCGGTCTCGTAGTCGAGGATCAGCGCCTCGTGCGAGGAGTAGAACTCGACGGTCTTGAACTCCTCCGGCGCCACGCCGCAGGCGTTCATGAACGCCAGCGCGTTGTCGATCTCGCGGGCGAGCTGCTCGTAGCGCTGGCCGGCCGGCGAGTTGCGCACGAAGTCCTGGTTCCAGGCGTGCACCTGGCGCAGGTCGGCGTACCCGCCGGTGGTGAAGGCGCGGACCAGGTTGAGCGTCGCGGCGGAGGCGTTGTACATCCGCTTCAGGCGCTCCGGGTCCGGGTTCCGGGACTCGGGAGTGAAGTCGAAGCCGTTCACCGAGTCGCCCCGGTAGACCGGCAGCGTCACGCCGTCGCGGGTCTCGGTCGACTTGGAGCGCGGCTTGGAGTACTGGCCGGCGATCCGGCCGACCTTCACCACGGGGACGGAGGCGGCGTACGTCAGCACGGCCGCCATCTGCAGCAGGGTCTTCAGCTTGTTCCGGATGTGCTCGGCCGAGACACCGTCGAAGGCCTCGGCGCAGTCACCGCCCTGCAGGAGGAACGCCTCACCACGCGCCACGGCACCGAGCCGGGCGCGCAGCTGGTCGCACTCGCCCGCGAAGACGAGCGGCGGATAGGAGGCGAGCTCCGCAAGGGTCTTGCGCAGAGCCTCGTGGTCCGGCCATTCAGGCTGCTGCGCCGCGGGCAGGGACTGCCAGGGGTGGGGATTCGTCACGGTCACACGGCAAGGCTACGGGGTGGGACAACCGAATTGTGACCGCCGCTCGCTGGGTGAGACACCAGGTGGACAATCGTGTGAGGCGGCTCACGACGCCCGCCGGATCCGCTACGCTCGACGCATGAACGCGCCGCACACCTTTTCCTGGTGGTGGGCCGACCCCTCGGGTGGCCCACCGATCGCGCGTTCCTAGACGAACACGACGGCCGCCCCTCGGGGCGGCCGTCGGCGTTTCGGCGCAGACGGCCCTCCCGGGAGCGGAACCCCGAACCACCGCACCCGCCCTCCCGGAAGGAAGCCGCACCGTGAACCTCGCAGCCGACCTGCTCGCCCGCCTCACCGGCCCCGACGCCCCGGCGTTCGCCCTGCTGCACCGCCGCGCCCCCCGGCTCGCGCCGGACACCGTCGAGGTCCTGCTGGGCACCGTCGACAGCTACGAACGGCTGGCCGACCTGCCGGTCCGCGCGGGCGTCCCGGCCGACGGCCCGGTGCACGACCTGCTCGCCCTCGTCCCGTTCCGGCAGATCCGCGAGCGCGGCTTCGAGGCCGTCGACGACGCCACCCCGCTGCAGGCGCTCTCGGTCACCGAGCAGTACGCCCTCCCGCTGGCCGAGCTGCTCCCGGCGCTCCCCCGGCGGCGGGTCGCCCTGACCGGCGGCGCGTTCGACATCGACGACCAGGAGTACGCCGGGATCGTCCGCCGGGTGATCGCGGACGAGATCGGCCGGGGCGAGGGCGCCAACTTCGTCATCCGGCGGGACTTCACCGCCACCCTGGAGGACTACTCCCCCGCGCTCGCGCTGACGCTCTTCCGCCGGCTGCTCGAACAGGAGCGCGGCGCCTACTGGACCTTCCTGGTGCACACCGGGGAGCGGGTCCTGGTCGGCGCCTCCCCCGAGGTGCACGTCCGCCAGAGCGGCGGCACGGTCGTGATGAACCCGATCTCCGGCACCTACCGCTATCCGGCGGGCGGCTCCGACATCGACTCGCTGCTCGCCTTCCTCCGCGACCCCAAGGAGCTGGAGGAGCTGACCATGGTGGTCGACGAGGAACTCAAGATGATGTGCACCGTCGGCGACCTCGGCGGCCAGGTGCTCGGCCCCCGGCTCAAGGAGATGTCCCACCTCGCGCACACCGAGTACGAGCTGCGCGGGCGCACCTCGCTGGACGTCCGCGAGGTGCTGAAGGAGACCATGTTCGCCGCCACCGTCACCGGCAGCCCGGTCCAGAACGCCACCCGGGTGATCAGCCGGTACGAGCGCGGCGGGCGCGGCTACTACGCCGGCGCGCTCGCCCTGATCGGCCGCTCGGCCAGCGGGGGCCAGCAGATGGACTCCCCGATCTGCATCCGCACCGCCGACGTCGACCCGGCCACCGGTCGGCTGGTCGTCCGGGTCGGCGCGACCCTGGTCCGCCACTCCGACCCGGACTCCGAGGTCGCCGAGACCCACGCCAAGGCCGCCGGGGTGCTCACCGCGATCGGCGCCCGCCCGGCCCCCGCCCGGCTCCCCAACCCGTCCGGCCCGCGGCTCGCCGAGGACCACCGGGTCCAGGCCGCGCTGGACGCCCGGCGGGCCGACCTCGCGCCGTTCTGGCTCCGGATGCAGGAGCCGGCCCCGGTCACCCGGAGCGAGGAGACCCTGGTGGTGGACGGCGAGGACACCTTCACCTCGATGCTCGCCCACCTGCTGACCTCGCTCGGCCACCGGGTCACCGTGGCGCGCTTCGACGAAGCCGGCCTGCGCGAGCGGGTCGCCGCCCACCCCGGCCCGCTGGTGCTCGGCCCCGGCCCGGGCGACCCGGCCGCCGCCGACGACCCCAAGATGGCCGTCCTGCGCCCGATCGTCGCCGACGCGCTGGCCGCCGTCCGCTCCGGTGCCCGCACCGCGCCGCTGCTCGCCGTCTGCCTGAGCCACCAGCTGCTCGCGGAGCGGCTCGGACTGCCGCTGGCCCGCAAGGCCGTGCCCCACCAGGGCGCCCAGGAGACGGTCGAACTCTTCGGCGCCCGGCACACGGTGGGCTTCTACAACACCTTCACCGCGCGCTGCTCGGACCAGGACGCCGCCCGGCTCGCCGCCGAGGGCGTCGAGGTCTCCCGGGACCGGCTGACCGGCGACGTCCACGCGCTGCGCGGCGCCGGGTTCGCCGGGCTGCAGTTCCACCCGGAGTCGGTGCTCACCCGGGACGGCGTCGGGATCGTCGCCGGGCTGCTGCGGTCGGCCGCCGCCGTCCACGGCTGAGACCCCGGGCGGGGTGCGCGCGTTCGTCCGGCGCGCCCCCGCCCCGGGGCGTCAGGCCTCGTCGTCCAGGCCCTGCTGGATCGCGTACCGGACCAGCTCGACCCGGTTGTGCAGCTGGAGCTTGCCGAGGGTGTTCTGGACGTGGTTCTGCACCGTGCGGTGGGAGAGCACCAGCCGGTCGGCGATCTGCCGGTACGACAGGCCCTTCGCGACCAGCCGCAGGACCTCGGTCTCCCGGGCCGTCAGCTGCGGCGCGGCGGGGGCCGTCGGGGCGGCCGGCTCGGCGGCCAGCCGGCGGAACTCGCCGAGCACCAGCCCGGCCAGGCCCGGGGTGAAGACCGCGTCGCCGACGGCGGTGCGGCGCACCGCGTCCAGCAGCTCGTCACGGCCGGCCGACTTCACCAGGTAGCCGGTCGCCCCGGACTTCACCGCCTCCAGCACGTCCGCGTGCTCACCGCTGGCGGAGAGCACCAGGACGCGCACCGAGGGATCCTGGGCGACCACCTGGCGGCAGGCCTCGGCGCCGGACAGGCCGGGCAGGTTGAGGTCCAGCACCACCACCTGCGGGGCGCAGGCGCGGGCCCGGCGGACGGCCTCCTCGCCGTCCCCGGCGGTGGCCACCACGTCCAGCCCCGCCTCGGCGAGGTCGCGCGACACGGCGTCGCGCCACATCGGGTGGTCGTCCACGACCATCACCCGCACCGGCGGCCGGTCGGTCATCGGCTGGTCAGCCATCGGAACCCCTCCTCGGGACGCGCAGTTCGACCTCGACGCCCTCCCCGGGCACCGAGTACAGCTCGGCCGTACCGCCGAGGTCCAGCAGCCGGCCGCGGATCGACTGGGAGACGCCCAGCCGGCCGGCCTGTTCCGCCTCACCGAGCCGCCCGGCCGCGAAGCCCGGACCGTCGTCGCGGACGCTGACCGTGACGGCCTCCGGCTCGTCCTCCAGCAGGATCCAGGCGTGCGCCCCGGGCCCGGCGTGCCGGCGGACGTTGTCGACCGCGGCGCCCACGGCCGCCGCCAGCTCGCCGGCCGCCGGGCCGGGCAGCAGCACCGGGGTGCCGGGGGCGGAGAGGGTGATCCGCTCGTCCGTGTAGGGGCCGAGCAGGGTGCGCAGGTCCTGCGGCTCCAGCGGCGCGCGCTGCGCGGGCAGCGGTCCGCCGCTCATCAGGGCCCGCAGCGCGCGCTCCTGCTCGCCGGCCAGCCGGCCGAGTTCGGCGAAGTCCGCGCCCCGGCCGGGGCCCTGCTCGCCGCCCCGGCGCTGGACCAGGGCGAGCACCTGGAGCACCCCGTCGTGGATGTCGCGGGAGAGCCGCTCGCGCTCCCGGTTCGCGGCCTCGACCTGGAGCGCCCGGGTCAGCGTCGCCTCGCTGGCGCGGGCCAGTTCGATCACGTAGCCGATCGCGCAGCCGGCCACCATCAGCAGCACGATGTTGTGGATGTTGTCGCCGGTCGGACCGCCGTGGCCGAGGATGTTCGCCACCCCGATCACCGATCCGGCCGCCGCCGCCCAGCGCCAGCCGCCCCGGCCCGCGAAGCCCAGGACGGTGCCGGCCGCCCAGATGGTGGGCAGCGTGGGCGCGCCGTGGGCGATCCGGGCCGGGTCGTCGGTCATCCCGCTCATCACGATGCCGGTGACGACCAGGGTGAGGTCGGTGCCGAGCACGTACCAGGTGCAGCGCAGCGGCCCGGCGAAGGCGCGGGTGCTGGCGAGCGTCCAGAGCGTCAGCGCGCCGAGGTAGATCCAGCCGGCGACGGGGTGCAGGAACTCCAGGTACGAGTCGAGGTAGCGCAGCACCGCGTAGCAGAGCGCCAGCACCCGGAAGAACGAGATGGCCCGCCAGAGCGGCAGTTCGACGGACATGCCGCCGGCCGCCACCGCCGCGCCGACCGCTCCGGGTCTGTTCCCGTCCGACATCTCCGTGCCCCTCCCCCTGCGGGCGGACTCCGGCCTCCCGGCCTAGGCCGACCCGCTCTCCTTCTGCTCCTGCTCGGCGGCCTTCTGCGCCTTCTCCGCCTCCGCCTTCTCGGCCTTGGCGGCGGCCTGCTCGGCCTTCTGGACGGCCTTGCGCTCGGCGTCGGCACGCTTCTTGTCGTCGGCGATCTGCCGCTTGGCGGCGGTCGCGTAGACGTCCACGTACTCCTGGCCGGAGAGCCGCATGATCTCGTACATCACCTCGTCCGTCACCGAACGGAGGATGAAGCGGTCGTTCTCCATGCCGTGGTAGCGGGAGAAGTCCAGCGGCCGGCCGATCCGGATGCCCGGACGGATGCCGAAGTTGGGGACGACCTGGCCGGGCGGCTGCACCTTCTCGGTGTCGATCATCGCGACCGGGATCACCGGCGCGCCGGTGGCCAGCGCGACGCGGGCCAGGCCGCCGACCTTGCCGCGGTACAGCTTGCCGTCGGGCGAACGGGTGCCCTCCGGGTAGACGCCGAACAGCTCGCCGCGGTCCAGCACGGCGATCGCGCTGCGGATCGCCGCCTCGCCCGCGCCGCGCACGCCGGAGCGGTCCACCGGCAGCTGGCCGACGCCCTTGAAGAAGGCGGCCGTCAGCTTGCCCTTCAGGCCCGGCGTGTTGAAGTACTCCGCCTTGGCGATGAAGGTCACCCGACGCCTGATCAGCGCGGGGAAGAAGAAGGAGTCCGAGAAGGAGAGGTGGTTGCTCGCGATGATCGCGGCACCCTCGGCGGGGATGTTCTCCTCACCCTCGATCCACGGCCGGAAGAAGATCCGTAGCAGTGGCGCGACGATCATCTTCATCAGTCGGTAGAACAACGCCGGGCCTCCTGTTATGCGGACCGGTCGATCCTAATGCCCCGCGGCCACCGCCCGCGCCCCGCCCCGCCCCGCCGGGGTGTCCGGCAGGGGTGTACGACGCGTGCGGGCGCGTGGGACGATGCGGTTTCCGCAGCCCGCCGTTCCGCCCTCCCCCGTCCCAACGCGCCGCCGCCCGCGAAGGAGCCCGTCATGCCGCTGCTGCCCGGTGCCGAACCGTACCGCCACCGGGGCGGGCCGGTGGGCGTACTGCTCTGCCACGGGTTCACCGGCTCGCCGCAGTCGCTGCGCCCGTGGGCCGAGGAGCTGGCGGCGGCCGGGTACACCGTCTCGCTGCCGCTGCTGCCCGGCCACGGCAGCCGCTGGCAGGACATGCAGGTGACCCGCTGGGAGGACTGGTACGCGGAGGTCGAGCGGGAGTTGCTGGCGCTGGCCGCCGAGTGCGAGCGGGTCTTCGTCCTCGGGCTGTCGATGGGCGGCGGGCTGGCGCTGCGGCTGGCCGCGCTGCACGGCCCGGTGGTCTCCGGACTGGTGCTGGTCAACCCGTCGGTGCGTTCCGACAACCCCGCGAGTGTGCTGCTTCCGGTGCTGCGCCA
Organism: Kitasatospora sp. NPDC001603; assembly: GCF_040298365.1. Taxonomy (NCBI): domain Bacteria; kingdom Bacillati; phylum Actinomycetota; class Actinomycetes; order Kitasatosporales; family Streptomycetaceae; genus Kitasatospora; species Kitasatospora sp. NPDC001603. The sequence goes on along the minus strand of NZ_JBEPAA010000003.1, from coordinate 142,353 downwards.
CGTGGTGCCGAGCCTGCCCGGGATCGCCAACGACATCGCCCGCCCGGGCTCCGTCGAGGTCGGCTACGACCGGACGCCGCTGCACGCCGCCTGGTCGCTGGCCCGGCTCTGGAAGGACGTGCAGCGCCGGCTGCCGCAGGTGACCCAGCCGGTCCTGCTCTTCCACAGCCCGCAGGACCACGTGGTCTCGGCGGCCAACTCGGAACTGGTGCTGGCCCGGATATCCTCGACCGACGTGACGGAGCGGTTGTGCCAGCGCAGCTACCACGTCGCGACGCTGGACCACGACGCGGCGGAAATATTCGCGGCCGGCCAGGACTTCATCCGACGGCTGGCTCCCGCGCACGCGGCGGGCGTCACCCGGATCGAATCCGACGATCACCAAGGCTGAAGGGCCGGAAGTGCACGAGAGCAGCACGGCGGGCGGCGGGGACGAGGCGCCCCGCGAGGACGCGGAGAACACCGAGGCGGACGCCTCGAAGGCCGAGGCCGCCAAGGCCGACGGCGTGAGGACCGAGGCCGCCAAGACCGAGGCCGCCAAGACCGAGAGCGCGAAGACCGACGGCGTGAAGACCGAGGGCGCCTCGGGTGAGGCCGCCCCGGCGCCCGAAGCGCCCCGGGTGCGGCGCGCGCCCGAACGCAGCCAGGCCGAGCAGGACGAGATCTTCGCCGCGCTGGTCGCCCAGTTCGACGACCCCGTCGACCTCAACAACCCGGACTGGCCGGAGGTCGAGGACCTCCGGGCGCGCGGCGAGCTCAAGGGCGGGTTCAAGGAGGGCACCGACCCGGACGACCTCGCCGACCTGGCACCGCAGCCGCGGCCCCGCTCCACCCGCCCGGTGATGCCGGCCGCCGGATCGGGCCCGCGCGACTTCGAGCTGACCGAGGAGGCGGACGAGGGCCACTTCGTCCCGCCGGAGCCGCCGCCGCTGCCCGCCGCCGACGTCACCGCCAAGTTCGCCTGGCTCGCCGTGCTCGGCGGGCCGGCCCTGCTGCTGTTCGACGCGGTGGTCTGGCGCGAGGTGTCCGGCTGGCCGGCCTGGGTCGGCGTGACCGCCTTCCTCGGTGGCTTCGTCACCCTGGTGGTCCGGATGAAGGAGCGCGACGAGGACGAGCCGGAGGACCCGCACGGCGGCGCCGTCGTGTAGGGCCGGCGCACCGGCGGCCCTACACGGGCCGAGCCGGTCACCCCGGCCCGGCCACGGAGTTCAGCCGGCCGGGAGCTCCAGGACGGCGAGCAGCGGCAGATGGTCGGTGGCGGCCCGCAGATCGCCCTCGGTGACACCGGGCAGGCCGTGCGGCACCCCGCACGCGAGCACCCGGACGCCGGGGGTCGCGAAGACGGCGTCGATCCGCTGGTAGGGGTTCTCCGGGACGGACGTGAAGGTGCCGCCCCAGGGCGCCGCGAGATGGCCGTCCTGCAGCCGGCCGGCCAGCAGCTGCCAGCCGGCGCCGTCCGGGTGTTCGTTGAAGTCCCCCGCCACCACGCCGAGTTCGGTGATCTTCAGCTGGTCCAGCAGCAGCTCGAACTGGCCGCGGCGCTCCTCGGCGTCCAGGCTCAGGTGGCAACTGGTGACGCCGAACGGCGCCGAGCCGGCGATCCGGACCAGCGCGCTCGCGAAGCCGCGCGCGTGCAGCCCGCGGGTCTTGGGCAGCAGCCGGTCGTGGACGGCGAGCAGCTCCACGCCCGGGCCGCCGAGCAGTAGCGGCCCCGCGGCGATCCGGCCGCCGCCGGCCAGCACCTCGGTGCCGGTCGCCCGCGCCAGCCAGGCCGCCTGGCCCCGCGGGCGCCAGTATCGCGGCGACTCCTGAACGCAGACCACGTCCGGTTCACACGCCCGGATCACCCGAACGAGGGCGTGCCGGTCGTCGCGGAGCGAGCGGATGTTGTAGCTGAGCAGCCGCAGCCGCCGCGGCCCGGGCGGCGGCAGGTCGGTCGGTCCGGTGGTCAAGGCGGTCCTCCCCTTTCGTCCGGTGTCGACCGTACGACAGGGGCCGGGCGGCCGGGGCGGAACACGACGGCGGCGGCGCGGCCGGGCCACGAGGCTCCGGTCGCGCCGCCGCCGTCGGCGGGTGCGGGGTGGGTGGGTCAGACGGTGCGGGCGAGGTCCGCCGCGCCGGCGATGCCGGAGGCGGAGCCCATCGAGGCGAGCACCACCTCGGCGCGCGGGCGGTGCACCCCGCCGGTCAGGTAGTGCTCGAAGGCCTTGGCGACCGGGTCGAGCAGCAGCCGGCCGGAGTCGGAGACCCCGCCGCCCAGCACGAAGACCGCCGGGTCGAAGAGCGCGGCGAGGTCGGCCATGCCGCGGCCCAGCCAGTCGGCCAGCTCGTTGTAGCAGTCCAGGGCGAGCGGGTCGCCCGCCTCGGCCGCCTCGGTGATGTGGATGCCGCGGATGGTCTCGGCGACGCCGTCGTTCAGCTCCAGCATCCGCCGGCCGCGCACGGGGTCGGCGGCGGCCATCTCCCGGCCGTAGCGGCGCAGCGCCCGGCCCGAGCCGTACTGCTCCCAGCAGCCCTTGCCGCCGCAGCCGCAGGGCAGGCCGTCGGGGACCATGTTGAGGTGGCCGATCTCGCCGGCCACGCCGAACCGGCCGCGGTGCAGCCGGCCGTCCAGGACGATCCCGCCGCCGATGCCGGTGCCGACGGTGATCAGCACCATGTCCGAGTACTCGGCGGCGGCGCCGAAGCGGAACTCCGCCCAGGCGGCGCAGTTGGCGTCGTTCTCGACCACGGTGTCCAGGCCGGTGAGCTCCTCGATCCGGCCGCGCAGCGGCTCGTCCTCCCAGTCGATGTTGGGGGCGAAGATCACCGTGGAGCGGTCGCGGTCGACGAAGCCGGGGGCTCCGACGCCGGCCGCGACCACGTCGGGGTACTGCTCCTTGAGCTCGCGCACGGCCTGCGCGATGGCGTCGACCGCCCACTGCGGGTCGGCCGGGGTGGGCACCCTGGTCCGGGCCAGGATCTCGCCCGCCTCGTTGACCACGCCTGCCGCGATCTTGGTCCCGCCGACGTCGACGCCGATGGTCAGAGCCATGTGTCCCTCAGCTATTCACTCGTTCCCGCTGGACGGAACGGTACCGTCCAACCCTGCCCCCGTACACACCGTCGCCTACATTAACCGAAGACAATTCACGACCAAGCTCGCCGAGCAGCTTCAAAAGTCGTACATTCCGCCCCGCTCCGTCACAGCAAGGGTCCGCACGGTCACTTCCCGGGAGTCCGGGCTTCACTGCTTGTCGGACGGCCCGTCAGGTGTGTCGAGGTCGATCCGCTCGCTGCGCGCGGCGTCCCCGGCGGTCCAGCGGTGCTCGTGGCCGGCCACGGCGGCCCGGTAGGCGGCCATCAGCTCCCCGCCGGCGGCGGCCAGGCCGGTGCCGGCCGCGGACAGGTGGCCGTACACCTCGGGCTGCTTCTCGCGCAGGCGCTCGGCGAGGCCGGCCAGCGAGATCAGGGTGTCGGCGCTCGCCTCCTGGGCCTTCTGGCCGACGACGGACGCGAACCGGCGCACCTCGTCCACCAGCGGGCCCAGCTCCGGGCCGAACGGGTGCTCGGCGGCCTGCTCGGTGCGGTCGTCGGCAGTGGTCATCGCGGGCGTCTCCTCAGCTCCGGCCGCGCCTGCGGCCCCTGGCCCCGACGCTACCGGACGGGCCCGACCGCCCCGACGGCCCGCCATCGGGGCCGGCGCACGGTCACCGGGCGGCGCGGAGGGCGAACCGGCGCACGGCCACCGGGCGGCGCGGGAGGCCCGGTCGCGTCCGCGCGGGGTGCTCAGCCGCGCGGCCAGAGCGCCGGATCGGGCGCGAAGCGGACGGCGAGCGCCCCGTCGTGCAGGCCCGCGCCCGCCACCGTGCAGCGGCGCAGCGCCGAGGGCAGCGTGAGCACCCGCCGGTGGGCACCGAGGCCGACCACGAGTTCGTCGCCGCGCCGCACCAGGTCCAGGTCGGCCCGCTCGGCACCGGGCAGCGCGAGGTGCCAGACCAGCAGTCCGTCCTCGGCCAGCCGGTCCTCGACGCTCCACGGTTTCGGGTCGAGCGGGGCCGGGCCGGCGCCCGCGCCGTAGAGGCGGTCCGCGACGGCCTCCAGGGTGACCTCGGTGAACCCGGTGACCAGCACCGGGACGTCGCTCGCGGCGGTCAGCGCGGCCAGCTCCTCCTGCCGGCGCCGGGCCAGCCCGGCCAGCCAGGGGTCGGCCGAGTCGGCGGCGGCGTCCGGCAGCGCGCCGTGCACCACCACGGCGTCCGGCCGGTGGCCGTGCAGGGCCAGCCCGGCCCGGATCCGGCGCAGCTCCCCGTACGGGTGGGCGTCGGCGGCGGTGACCAGGCGGACGCTGGTGCCGGGGGCGGCGAGCGCCGCACGGGCCTCGGCGAGCGCGGCGGCCGCCTTGGTCCGGCCCTCGTAGAGCCAGTCGGCGGGCATCGGCACCCCGGCCAGGCCGGCCAGCAGCGGGCGCAGCGCCCGGGCGGCCTGCCGCTGCTCGGGCACCAGCCGGGCCAGGTAGCGCTCCAGCTGCTCGGGCAGCGCGAGCGCGGCGATCAGCTCGGCGGGCGGCGGGGCGAGCACCACCAGGACGTCGGCCTCGGCGGCGGGCAGGGCCCGGAGCAGGGCGAGCCGGGCGGTGCCGGGGAGGGCGGTGAGCTCCTCGGGGTCGAGCGGGTCGGCGCCGAGCAGGTCGAGCGCGGGCTTGATCCGGCCGCCGATCTCGCCGAGGGCGTGCCGGAACGCGGCCTGCTCGTCGATCCTGGCCACGGTCAGGCAGGGGGCGTACGGGGCCGGTTCGGGCTCCAGCCGGGCGCCGAGGACGGCGTCCAGGGTGCGGTGCGGGTCGTCGGCGGCCAGCAGCAGGGTGCGCCGCCCCTGCCGGGCGGCGTGCAGGGCGGTGGCGGCGGCCACCGTGGGCGCCGCCGCGTCGCCGCTGACCAGGATGGTGCGTGTCGCCGTCATGCCGTCCAGCCCCGCTTTCCCGGCGTCAGCCCTCGACGCGCTTCTTCAGTCCGGCCAGCGCCCGGTCGATGATGACCTTCTCGGCCTTGCGCTTGATCATCCCGAGCATCGGGATCTTGACGTCGACGGCCAGCTGGTAGGTGACCTCGGTCCGGCCGCCGTCCAGCGGGGCGAGCGAGTAGGAACCGTCCAGCGAACGGAGCATCTGGCTGCGCACCAGCGTCCAGCCGACCTCGCGGTCGCCGTCCCAGGTGTAGGCCAGCACGTGCTCGTCGCGGATGGCGCCGGCGTCGAGCAGCAGGCGCACCTGGGCGGCGCGGCCGTTCTCGGCGGTCTCCAGCACCTCGACCTCCTTGACCTCGCCGGTCCAGGCCGGGTAGGCGGCGAAGTCGGCGATCACGGCCATGACCTTCGCCGGGGTCGCGTCGATGGTGATGCTCGACCTGGTGTGCTCCGCCATGGGTATGGCCCTCCGCGTCGTCCCTTGCTGCCGGCCCGGCCGAGCCTGCTCGGTCGGGTGCGCCCGGAGCAGGCTATCGCGCCCGGCGATCCCTCAGGTCCGGGGCTCGGAGGGTGCGCGGCCCCGGGCTCGGGGGCGCTCGCAGGCTACCCGCCGGTCACGTCCGGGCTGCCGTAGGGTGCCATTCGAACGACCCGGTCACGGCCTGGTCGGACCGGGTAAAGGTGTGACACTTCGAACACCGGAGCCGACCCCCCTGGTCGAAGCTGCCTACCGGGCAGTAACGTCCTGCCGTCCCGCAGCGTCGCGAACGAGGAGCAGTCTTGCTCGACTTCAGCCTTCCGGCCCTCTACCAGGTACCGAGCGGCGGTAACCTCTCCGACCTCGTGCACCAGAACGCCGAGCGGCACCCGGACGTCGTGGTGCTCAGTCGCAAGGTGGACGGCCGGTGGCAGGAGTTGACCGCCGCCCAGTTCCTGGTCGAGGTGCACGCCGCCGCCAAGGGTCTGATCGCCGCGGGCATCGAGCCCGGCGACCGGGTGGGCATCATGTCCCGCACCCGCTACGAGTGGACGCTGCTGGACTTCGCGATCTGGACGGCCGGCGCGATCACCGTGCCGGTGTACGAGACCTCCTCCGCCGAACAGGTGGAGTGGATCCTCGGCGACTCCGGGGCGGTGGCCGTCCTCACCGAGACCGCCCAGCACGCCGCGGTGGTCGAGGAGGTCCGGGGGCGCCTGCCGCTGCTGCGGCAGACCTGGCAGATCGAGGGCGGCGCCCTGGCGACGCTGGCCGGGGCGGGCCGGGACGTCACCGACGCGACCGTGGCCGAGCGCCGGTCGCTGGCGACGGCCGACTCGATCGCCACCGTCGTCTACACCTCGGGCACCACCGGCCGCCCCAAGGGCTGCCAGCTGACCCACGCCAACTTCATGGCCGAGTGCGGCAACATCGTGGAGCGGCTGGCCCCGCTGTTCCGCACCGGCGAGAGCTCGGTGCTGCTCTTCCTGCCGCTGGCCCACGTGCTCGGCCGGATCGCCGAGATCGCCCCCGCGATGGCCCCGATCAAGCTCGGCCACGTCTCGGACATCAAGGACGTCACCGCCGAGCTGGCGGCGTTCCGGCCCACCCTGATCCTGGGCGTGCCGAGAGTGTTCGAGAAGGTCTACAACACCGCCCGCGCGAAGGCCCAGGCCGACGGCAAGGGCAAGATCTTCGACAAGGCCGCCGACACCGCGATCGCGTACAGCCGGGCGCTGGACGCCGGCGGCGCGGGCCTGGGCCTGCGGATCAAGCACAAGATCTTCGACAAGCTGGTCTACAGCAAGCTGCGCGCCGCGCTCGGCGGCCGGGCCACCCACGCGATCTCCGGCGGCGCCCCGCTCGGCGAGCGGCTCGGCCACTTCTACCGGGGCATCGGCTTCACCGTCCTGGAGGGCTACGGCCTGACCGAGACCTGCGCGGCCACCGCCTTCAACCCCTGGGACAAGCCGAAGATCGGTACGGTCGGCCAGCCGCTGCCCGGCGCCGCCGTCCGGATCGCCGAGGACGGCGAGGTCCTGTTCAAGGGTCCGCAGGTGTTCACCGGCTACTGGAACAACCCGCAGGCCACCGCCGAGGCGCTGAAGGACGGCTGGATCTCCACCGGCGACATCGGCTCGCTGGACTCCGAGGGCTACCTCACCATCACCGGCCGCAAGAAGGAGATCATCGTCACCGCGGGCGGCAAGAACGTCGCCCCGGCGGTGATCGAGGACCGGATCCGGGCGCACGCGCTGATCGGCGAGGTGATGGTGGTCGGCGACCGCAGGCCGTTCATCGGCTGCCTGGTCACCGTGGACGAGGACTTCTTCCCCAAGTGGAAGGAGCTGAACGGCAAGCCCGCCACCGCCACGGTGGCCGAGCTGCGGGAGGACGCGGACCTGCTGGCCGCCGTCCAGGCCGCCGTGGACGACGGCAACGCCGCCGTCTCGCACGCCGAGGCGGTGAAGAAGTTCCGGCTGCTGGACACCGTCTTCTCCGAGGAGAGCGGCCACCTCACGCCGTCGCTCAAGCTCAAGCGCAACCTGGTGCTGAAGGACTTCGCGGCCGACGTCGAGGCGATCTACCAGCGCTGACCGTACGGTGCGGGCCCCGCCGCGGTGGCGGGGCCCGCACCGCTTCGTCAGCCCGCCAGCAGCGAGGTCAGCCGCCCGGCCAGCAGGTCCCACCGCCAGGAGCGGTCCACCCAGCGCCGCCCGGCCTCGCCGAGCCGCCGGCGCAGCTCCTCGTCGTTCAGCAGCCGGACGATCCGCTCGGCCGCGGCGGCCGGCGAGCCGCCCGGCACCACGTAGCCGGTCTCGCCCTCCAGCACCGCGTCCGGCGCGCCGCCGGAGTCCCCGGCCACCACCGGCAGACCGGTCGCCGAGGCCTCCAGGTAGACGATGCCCAGGCCCTCGACGTCCAGCCCGCCCCGCCGGGTCCGGCAGGGCATCGCGAAGACGTCCCCGGCGCCGTAGTGCGCGGGCAGCTCCGACCACGGCACCGCGCCGGTGAACCGCACCGCGTGGCGCACGCCCCGGGCGTCGGCGAGCTTCTCCAGGTCCGCCCGGTAGGGGCCGTCGCCGACGATCAGCAGCACGGCGTCCGGCACCTCGGCGAGGATCTGCGGCATCGCCTCGATCAGGGTGTCCTGGCCCTTGCGCGGCACCAGCCGGGAGACGCAGACCACCACCGGCCGGTCCGCCAGCCCGAGCCGGCGGCGCAGCTCGGCGCCGCCCGAGTCGGGGTGGAAGGTCTGCTCGTCGACCCCCGGCGGCAGCTGCACCATCCGGGCGGCCGCCTCCGGGCCGACCGCGTCGGCGATCCGGGAGCGGGTGTACTCGCCGAGGTAGGTGAGGGTGTCGGTACCGGCGCCGATCCGGCGCAGCAGCTGCCGGGCCACCGGGAGCTGGGCCCAGGCGGCCTCGTGGCCGTGCGTCATGCCGAGCAGCCGGCCGCCGGCTCCGGCCCGGCGCAGCGCGGGCGCCATCAGCCCGAGCGGGGCGGCCGCGCCGAACCAGACCGAGTCGCACTTCTCGGCGCGGAGGATCTCGGCGGCCCGGCGGGTGACGCGCGGTGTGGGAACCATCACCTTCGTCCGGTCGCGGATCACCGGGAACGGCTGTTCGGCGTCGAAGCGGGCGACCTCGGCGCCGTCGCGCCAGGTCGACGCGTAGACCACGATGCTCCCGGCGGGCTGACGGACAGCCATGTTGTGGACGAAGGCCTGGATGCCGCCGGGTCGCGGCGGGAAGTCATTGGTGACGATCAAGGTCTTGTGCATCTGGCCACGGCTCGCTCGGTCGGGGGGTGCTCGGTGTACCGCTGGGTGATCCGTACGATAGGTCAACACCACGACCCGCCGGGAACGGATCCGCGCACGGCAACCGTTTCTCCCCCGGGTCTGTCCTAGAACCTAGGCAGCCGGTGCGGCCCCGCCGAACGTGGCGCCGCGCCCGGCACCGGCCGCCCGGGCGTCCGTCGCGCGACGCCTCCGGTGGGACGTCCGAGACGAACGAGGGAGCGCAGTGGAGTTGGCCCCGGCCACCAAGTCCGGTTCACCCAGCGGCGCCGACGGCCCCGGCACGGCGCTGGCCGTCCGCCAGGAGCCCGTACCGGCCCCCACCGGCCCCTCCCGGCGTACCGGGGCGCTCTGCGCGCTCGGCGGGACGTGGCTGGCCTCCCGGGCACTGCTGCTGCTGCTGGTGACCGGCGTGCTGCGGATGGCCGGCGGGGACATCACCACGGACGTCTGGCTGATCTACCACGGCTGGTACGGCGTCCTGCAGACCGGCACCTTCCCGCTGGACGACGTGACCTGGCAGTACCCGCCCGGCGCCGCCCTGGTGATCATGCTGCCCGGGCTGCTGCCCTGGTCGTACCTGGTCTCCTTCTGGGTGATCTGCGGGCTGGCCGACGCGGTCGCGATGGCCCTGCTGGTGCGTACCGGCCTGCGCAGGGGCCGGGCCCTGACCGGTGCCTGGGTCTGGGTGGCCGGCGTGCCGCTGCTCGGTCCGATGATCTACAACCGGTACGACGTCATCGTCACCGCCGTCGCGGTGGCCGGCCTGCTGGCGCTGATCCGCCGCCCGGCGATCGGCGGCATCCTGCTGGGGCTGGGCGGGATCATCAAGATCTGGCCGCTGATCGGCCTGATCGGCACCCCGTCCGGCCGCCGCACCCGCCGCTCCTGGACCGCCGCCGCGGCCACCGCCGTCTCGGTGGGCTTCCTGCTGGCGGCCGGGATGAACGGCGCCTTCGAGTTCCTGACCTTCCAGAAGGACCGCGGCGTCGAGGTGGAGTCGGTCGGCGCGCTGCCGCTGCACTTCGCCCGGATGGCCGGCGCCTGGGACGGCAGGGTGACGATGAACTACGGCTCGGTCGAGATGCTCGGGCCGTGGGTGAACGTGGTCGGCAAGGTGATGCTGGCCGGCAGCCTGCTGGGCTTCGCCTGGCTGCTGCTCTGGCGCTTCACCGCCAAGCGCCGCAACGCGGCGACCATGTACGACGCGGCGCTGGCCGCGCTGCTGATCTTCACCGTGACCAGCCGGGTGATCAGCCCGCAGTACCTGGTCTGGCTGGTCGGCGTGGCGGCGGTCTGCCTGACCGTGCGCGGCACCAGCCAGCGCCCGGTGGCGCTGCTGGTCCTGGCCGCGACGCCGCTGACCGTGGTGGAGTTCCCGCTGCTCTTCAGCGAGCTGGTCGGCAGCGAGCCCTGGGCCGTCACCGCGCTGACCCTGCGCAACCTGCTGCTGCTGGCCGCCACCGGGCTCTCCTGCGTCCGGCTCTGGCGCTCGACCCGCGGGACCGCCCAGCTCCCGCCGACCGTCGTGCTGGACCGCGCGGAGCCGGAGCCGGTGTCGGCGAACGGCTACCCGGTGCGCCCGGGGATCGCGTACGAGCAGGACCTGCTGGACGGCATCGACCGGCCGCCGGCCCAGCGGCGGCGCTAGGCCGCCAGGCGGCGGACCTCGGTGACCCAGAGCGCGGTGAACTCGGCCAGTCCCAGGCCCAGCTCGTCCCGCAGGACGCGGTCCGACTGCTCCTCCCGGCCCGCGCCCGCGCCCGCCGCGCCGACCGCCCGGTAGTAGCCGACCAGCCGGTCCGGCCCGAAGCGGCGGGCGATCAGGTCGCAGGCCAGCCAGGCCTGCTCGTAGGCCTGGGCGATGCCGTCGGCCCCGGCGGTGAAGTCCCGGTCGGCGGGGAGCGCCGAGGGCACCCGGCCGGCGGCGACGTCCCGGGCCAGCTCGGGGGCGATCTGCCGGGGCGAGCGGCCGGAGTCCCGGTAGCCGGTCCAGTCGGCGACGCCCTCGGAGAGCCAGAGCGGCGTCCAGGCCCGGGTGTCGGCCCGGGTCGCCACGTGCACGGCCTCGTGGGTGATCACCACCTGGCGGCCGAAGTCGCTGAGCCCCCGGTAGGCCCCGGGGTTGACCAGCACCCGGTCGGCCGGGGTGTGCCGGGGGGCGCCGGGCGCCGCGGTGGTGACCGCCACCATGCCGGTCCAGCCCGCCGGGTCGGCGTCCAGCAGCCGGCCGAACTGCTCCTCGGTGGCGGGCAGCTCCAGGAGCAGCCGGCCCGGCCAGGCGGTGCCCCAGAGCGCGGTGACGGCCGGGACGGCCCGGTCGGCCACGGCCGTGAGCTGCGCCGGGTCCGGACCGTCGGCCAGGCCGAGCACCAGGCAGTGCGCGCCGGCCGCCGCCCGGACGGTCCCGAAGTCCCAGAGCGGCGCCGGCCCGTCCGGGCCGTCCTCGCGTTCGACCCGCCAGCCCCCGCCGGTCCGCCACAGCTCCAGCCGGCGCTGGTGGACCACCGGGTAGGCGTCGTAGCCGGTCACCCGGACGGTCAGTTCGGCAGTGGCGGTGAGCCGGTCCGGCCGACCGGCCGGACCGAGCACGAGGTTGCGGTAGGCCGCCTCCACCGGGGGCGCGGACGGTGGGGCGGTCAGCGTCCGGGCCCGCTCGGCCAGCAGCGCGGCCACCTCGGCCCGCTGGTCCGCCACCGCGGCCACGGAGGCCGCCGGAGCCGCCCGGGGCAGCGACAGCTGGGCCAGTCCGCCCGCCGCGAGCAGCAGGGCCCCGCGCCGCGACAGTGCGCGGCGGCGTGTCACGGCATCGGCGGGAGGGGTCGGGACGGGCCGGCTCAGAGCCGGATCACCTCCGCGACGGGCATCGCGTTGACGCTCTCGTAGCGGACCTTGGCGCCCGGGTAGGGGGCGTGCACGATCACCCCGCCGCCGGCGTACATGCCGACGTGGTGCCTGTCCCGGTAGAAGATCACCAGGTCTCCCGGTCGCGCGTCGGAGATGCTGACCCGCTGGCCGGCGTACGCCTGGGCCTGCGAGGTGCGCGGCAGGGTCACTCCGGCCTGCCGCCAGCTCCAGTACATCAGACCGGAACAGTCGAACGCGCGGGGCCCGGCGGATCCGTACACATAGGGCGAACCGATCATCCGCACGGCGGCGGCCAGCGCGGCCGCGCCGCGTTCGGAGGCGGGCGGGGCCGTGCCCAGGTCGAGGCGGTCGGTGCCGCGGGTGGCCCGCTGCTCGGCCTCGCGGGCGTCCTGGGCCACCATCCGGGCCCGCTCGCCCGCCCCCAGGCTGTTGAGCAGCCGCTGCGCCTTGGCCAGCCGCTGCTGGATCTGCTGCTTGCTCTCGGCCAGGGCCCGGCGGGTCTCCTCCAGCTCGGAGAGCTTCATCGAGGCCTCCGTCCGGCGCTGGTCGAGCCGGCGCTGACGGGCCACCACCTCGTGCAGCGTCTCGTTCTGCCGCTCGGCGGCCTGGTCCAGGCTGCGGGCCTTGGAGAGGTAGCCCTCCGGGTCGGTGGAGAGCATCAGCTGGACGGTCTGCGCCATCCCGCCGCCCCGGTACTCGGCGCCGGCCACGGTGGCGAGGTCGCCGCGGAGCTCGTTGAGCTCGCCCTGGGCGACGGCGACCTGCTGCTGGAGCGTGCCGGTCTCGTGCTGGAGGCGCTGCTGGACGTCCAGTGCGGCGTTGTACTTCTCCGAGGCCTGCTCGGCCTCGTCGTACAGCTGTTCCACCTGCGCCTTGACGTCCTTGCGGTTCGACGGCCCGTCCGGCGTGCCCGGGGCGGCCTGGGCGGCACCCCCCGTGGCCACCCCCAGCGCGGTGGTGGCCGCGGCGGTCAGCACCAGCGCACGGGCGAACGCGCCCGGCAGGGGGGAACGGCGGTGCACGGCCATACGACGGTAACTCCGATCCTGCGACCCGGCCCCGCCGCCGCACCGGTGCGGGCGGCTGTCGAGCGGGAGTCCGGTGGCAGACGTTAGCGAGTCCGGGCGAGCGAGTCCAAACCCCTCCCAACCCGAATATTTGACCCGCAATCGGACATCAGCACGGTCCGGCACGAAAGCCGCAGGCCCGGCCTCCCGCGAGGGGAGACCGGGCCTGCGGGAGCAGACGTCGGATCAGACGCGCACGATGGCCGAGATCGGCAGCATGCTGGCGGTCTCGTACCGGACGTTCGCGCCGGGCTTCGGCGCATGGATGACCTGGCCGCCACCGACGTAGAGCGCGACGTGGCTGCGGTCCGCACGGTAGATGATCAGGTCGCCGGGCTGGGCGTTGGCGATGTTGGTGCCCACGTTGGTACCGGCGGTGGCCTGGGACTGCGAGGTGCGCGGCAGCGACACGTCCGCCTGGGCGTAGGCCCAGCTGGTCAGGCCGGAGCAGTCGAAGGAGCTCGGACCGGCCGCGCCGTAGACGTACGGGGCGCCCAGCTTGCTCTCCGCGGCGGCGATCGCGGCGGCGGCGCGCGAGCCGTTGGCGGCGGGCGCGGACGGCGCGGCGGCGGCGGGCTTGGCGGCCGGCGAGGACGGGGCGGGCAGCTGGTCGCGGGTGTTGTCGCGGGAGGCGCGGTCGGCGTCCGCCTTGGCCTTGGCCTCGGCCTTGGCGGCGTCCGCCTTGGCCTTCGCCTCGGCGGCGGCCTTCTCCTCGGCCGCGCGCATCGCCTGGCGCTCCTGCTCGGACAGCGAGTTGTACAGGTCCTGGGCCTTGGCCAGCTTGCCCTGGACCTCCTCCTTGGAGGCCTTCAGCTGCTGGGTGGTGGCTTCGAGCTCGCCGAGCTTGCCCTGGGCCTCGTTGCGGTCCTGGTCGAGCCTGCGCTGCTGCTCCTGGAGGTCCTTCAGCGCACCGGACTGCGTGCTGCCGGCCTGGTTGATGGCACCGGCCTGGCTGAGGAAGCTGTCCGGGCTGGACGAGAGCATCAGCTGCACGGTCGGCGATATGCCGCCGTTGCGGTACTGCTCGCCGGCGATCTCGGCGAGACCGCCCTGGGCCTCGGTCACCGCGGCCTGCTGACGGGCCACCTTGTCCTGCAGCTCACCGACCTGCTTCTGCAGCTCCTGCTGCTTGGCCTGGGCGCCGTTGAGCTTCTCGGTGGCCTGCTCGGCCTGCTCGTTGAGCTGGTCGATCTGCTCCTTGACCTGATCCTTGGTCGGCGTCGGGTCGGCGTGGGCGCCGGACTGCGCGGAGAGCGCGACCGCCGCGGCGGCGACACCGGTCAGAATCGAGACCCGGGCACGGCCGGCGGGCTTGGGACGACGATGGGACGCCACGAAGGCGGACTCCTTCTTCCTACGTCCGCCTACCGGGTGAGCTGACGGGTTCGGGCCGGAAGCGTGCCCCACGACGCCTCACCGACCGCACGGCGGTCGACCTGGCGCCGATTCACCCCGGAGGAACATGGTTCCCCGGCTCCGTTCCACAGCGCCCCCGACTACTGGACTCCCCGTCGGGCAGATGCTCTGCCCCGCTGCTTCACGAACTCGGCGGTAAACCTCCGCCGCCACCCCTGCTGGGTGATCGACTGTGCGGTGGTTCGAGGCATGACCCTAGTAACAGAACCGTGATCCGTTCAAATCCTTGTCAGAAAAATGCCGGAAGAATATCCAAGTTCATTTGTGAATATGACCGGGTGTGATCACGCGCCCACATGGAGCTGATCGTTTGTCATGATGCGGCCGCAGACACCGACGCCACCCCCGGTTCAGGGGGTGGCGCGGATCACAGGGCCGGATCCCGGCCCGTGGGCATGTCGGTGCGTCAGACCCGGCGGATCGCGTTGATCGGCATCGCGTCGGCCTTCATCACCTTCACCACGTCACCGGTGTGCGGCGCGTGGACCACCATCCCGTTGCCGATGTACATCCCGACGTGGCTGCGGTCCGGGCGGTAGATGATGAGGTCGCCCGGCTGGGCGTCGGCCAGCGAGGCCACCTTCGAGCCGTAGTTGGCCTGCGCCTGCGAGGTGCGCGGCAGCGAGACGCCGGCCTTCGCGTACGACCAGACCATCAGACCGGAGCAGTCGAAGGAGTTCGGGCCGACCGCGCTCCAGACGTACGGCGAACCCTGCTTGCTCATCGCGTTGGCGACGGCCTGCCCGGCGAAGCCGCTGCCCTGCGGCAGGCTGCTCAGGTCGGTGCGCTCGCTGCCGCGCGAGGCCCGGTCGGCCTGCTGCTGGGCGGCCTTCAGCGCGGCCCGGTCGGCGGCGCTGAGCGAGTTCAGCAGGTCCTGGGCTTCCTTGAGCTTCTTGTTGACCTCGGCCTTGGACTGGTTCAGGTCCTTGGTCGTGCTGTCCAGCGAGGCGAGGACGGCGGCCGCCTCGGCCTTCTGCTGGTCCAGCCGGCGCTGCTGGTCCTGCAGGCCCTTGAGCGCCTCGGTCTGGCTGGAGCTGGCCTGCTGGACGCTGGCGGCCTTGTCCAGGTAGCCGGACGGGTCGGAGGCGAGCATCAGCTGGACGGACGGGTCGATGCCGCCGGTCCGGTACTGCTCGGCCGCCACCTCGGCCAGCCCGCCCTGAAGCTGGGTCATCTGGTCCTGGCCGCGAGCCACCTGGTCCTGGAGCTGGTCCGCCTGCTTGCGCAGCTGGTCCGCCCGCTCCTTGGCACCGTTGAACTTCTCGGTGGCCTGCTCGGCCTCCTCCTGCAGCTGGTCGACCTGCGCCTTCACGTCCTCCTTCTTGGGGGACGGGCTGGGCGCGGCGTGGGCGCTGACCTGGGCCGAGAGGGCGACCGCGGTCGCAGCGGCAGCGGTCAGCACGGTGACCCGCGCACGGCTCGACTGCTTGGGACGGCGGTGGGTGGCCAAGTGACCGGCTCCTTCTTCCAACGGACTCACCCGAACGAGTGAGAATCCGGAAAATAGGTTTGACGCCAGACCCTAGTGAAGATCCACGCTTTGCGCCACTCCCCCGATGGCGTGAACTCCCGCCCCCCGCCATGACTTCACGGGATCCACACATCCCCGCAAACCGGGCGCTGACCAGGCGTCATCTCCTGCCGGCCGGCCCCGCCCAAGGTCAGGGCCGGGCCAGTCGGTTCAGCAGCAGCACCGAGGCTACAGGGCGCGCGCCCGCCTTCCGCACGCCCTCCGCGACCTCCCGGTCGGTGGAGACCACCACCACCGGCCGGCCCTGCGGCTCGGCCCGCACCAGGCGGCGGATCAGTTCGTCGGCGGTCTCCCCGGTCCGGCTGAACCGCACCCGGACCCCGCGCGGCGGCGCCAGGATCACCGGCACGTCGAGGTCCTGGCCGTCGAACACGCAGGTCACCTCCGCCTGCGTGCGCTGGGCCAGCATCGCCAGCCCGCCCAGCAGCCGGATCCGCTGCTGCTCCAGCGGGAGCGCGGGGTAGCCGGTCTTGGTCACGTTGTAGCCGTCCACCACCAGGTGGACCTGCGGGATCGCCAGCAGCTGGTCCAGCAGCGCCGGGTCGTCCTCGGCCAGCCCGCGCCGCGCCACGTCGTGCGGCGAGGCCGAACCCGGCACCACCGCCTCGACCAGGTCGGCCGGGCGGATCTGGGAGACCGGCAGGGCCAGCTCCCGCTGGAGCCCCTGCGCCGACTGCAGCACGGTGTCCAGCAGCAGCCGCAGCCGCATGTCCTCGACGCTGCGCCCCTCGCGGGCCGAACGGCGGCCCTGCTCGGCGGCGTTCTCCAGCTCGGAGATCCGGTGCCGCAGCCGCCGCGCCTCGCTCTCGGCGGCGCCGCGCTCGACGCCCGTCTGCGCCTTCAGGGCCTCCAGCTCCCCGGTGACCCGGCGCGTCTCGGCCTGGGCCCGCCGGGTGTCGCTCTCCAGCGAACGCACCTTCTTGCGCAGCGACTCCACCTCCTTGCGGACGTCCTCCGACTCGGCCCGCTGCCGGTCCAGGTCCGCCCGGGCGGCGGCGCGCACCTCGGCCAGCTCCGCCTGCAGCTTCTCGGCCAGCCGGGCCGCCTCGGCCGCCGCGCCCTCGGCGCCGGCCCGCTCGGCCTCCTCGCCGGCCTCGACGACCAGGCGGCTCCAGCCCGCCGACCGGACCAGGTAGGCGGCGGCCGCCACGTCCATCGGATCGGCGGCGCCCGGCACGCTGCCCGACTCCAGCGCCCGGACCAGGTCCGGCTGCCCGAGCCGCAGCCGCTCCGCTATCCGCACCCGGAACGCCGGCTCGGACTCCAGCGCCGCGGCGAGCGCGGTGGCGGCGTACTTGGCCCGGCGCGCCGGGGTGAACTTGGCGTACGGACGCAGCGTCTGCGGCAGCTCCGCGACCGGCAGCCCGCCGAGCGCGTCGGCGGCGAGGCCCACCACACGCCGGCGCACCCCCTCGGGCAGCGGCCGGTCGAGCTTCTCGGCCGCGCGGGCTGCCGCCGGCTCCTCACCGCCGGAGCCGCCGGCCTCCTCGCCGTCGACCTCCTCGGCGGGGGCGCCGGTGCCGGGCGCGGCGGCCTCGACCGCGTCCGGTGCCTGCGCGTCCACAGCGGGCTGCCGCCCCTGCGGCCCGGCGGGCTCCTGCGCTGCGTCCACCACGTCCTCGGCTCCGATCCTCGCCAGCGGGGTACGGCCGTCGGCCGTACCCCTGGTCGTCACGCTCCGTGCGCTCTGTCTGTATTGTCCCGCGCGGCGGACGGCCGTGCCGCGCACCGTCCACCGCGCGGGGCGGGCATCAAGCCTGCTCGGCGGCCTCGGCGCCCGGACGGGCCACCAGTTCGACCTGGTCCACCGCGTTGCACCAGCGGCAGCGCACCGACTCGATGGTCTCGCTGTGCACCTCGGTCTCCTCCACCTTGGACTCGCCGGCCAGGTCGAAGTGCAGGAACTCGGTCACCCGGGCGGTGCGGGTGACGTCGAAGCGGGTCAGGTTGCCGCACAGGGTGCAGCGCCAACGCGTCTCTGCGGTCAGGGCGGGGACGGTCATCGGGGGTCCTCTCGGGTGGTCCCTGGGTGGGCTCAGGCGCTCCCCCCGGAGCCCCGGCATCGGCGGCGGGAGGCGGGATTGCCCGCCCCAAGCCTATTGCCTGGGGCAACCACCCCGGCCACCGGTCACGGCGATCGCGGGGGTGGTCCACCTGCCGTACAGCGCGGTGTCGCCCGGGCCCGACGGAGGGATGCTTGGTCGCATGGCGATCCCGGTCCTCGACCACACCGGCGCGCGGGACGGCCCCCCGGCCGCGCCCGTCCCGGCCGTCAGCTACGCGCTGATCGCGCTGAACGTGCTGGTCTTCCTGCTCGGCCCGGCGGCCGGGCTCAACCCGCTGTACGGCCGCGGGCAGGACCGGGTCTGCGCGGAGCAGCGGTACGAGCAGCGCTGGGGCGCCGTCCCGGCCGAACTGCTGGCCGGACGGCCGCTGAGCGCCGAACAGGTGGCCGAGGCCCCCGACCCGGTGCCGGGCTGCCCGGCCGCCCCGACCCCCGGCAAGCACCCGGCGATGTCCGTCCTCAGCGGGCTCTTCGTCCACGCCGGCTGGCTGCACCTGCTGGGCAACCTGCTCTTCCTCCAGGTCTTCGGCCCCACCGTGGAGGCCCGCTTCGGCCGGGCCCGGTTCGCCCTCTTCTACCTGGCGGCCGGCTCGCTGGCCACCTACGGCTTCGCGCTGGCCGAGGCGCACTCGGCGGACTCCACCCGGGTCCTGATCGGCGCCTCGGGGGCGATCGCCGGCGTGCTCGGCGCCTACCTGAGGCTGCACCCGCGGGCCCGGGTGACCACCCTCGTCCCGCTGCTGCTCTTCCTGCCCCTGCGGTTCCCGGCCTGGCTGGTGCTCGGCCTCTGGTTCGCGCTCCAGTGGTGGTCGGTGCACTCGGCGGGGCCGGGCGTCGCCTACCTGGTCCACGTGATCGGCTTCTCGGCGGGGTTCCTGTACGCCTGCACGCTGGCCACCCGCCCCTCGCGACGGCCCCGCTGACGCCCGATACCCTGGCGGCACCTCACAAAGGAGCCCGAACAGTGATCACCGCCATCGTCCTGATCAAGACCAGCGTCGACCGCATCCCGGAGATCGCCGAGGCGATCGCGGCCATCGAGGGCGTCAGCGAGGTCTACTCGGTCACCGGCGGCTACGACCTGGTGGCGATGGTGCGGGTGCGCCGGCACGACGACCTGGCCGAGGTGATCCCCGGCCGGCTGAACAAGGTCCCGGGCGTGGCCCACACCGAGACCCAGATCGCCTTCCGCACCTACTCCCAGCACGACCTGGAGACCGCCTTCGCGCTCGGCCTGGGCGAGTAGCCTCCCCCGTTCAGCCCTCGCGCCGGGTGTCCGCGACGCAGCGGCCGCCCTCGTTGCGGTAGTTCCAGGCCGCGCCGTCCGTGACCAGCTCGCGGACGGCGGTCAGGAACCGGTCGATGTGCTCGTCCGGGGTACCCGCGCCGAAGCTGACCCGGATCGCGTTCAGGCTGCGCTCCCCCGGCAGCGACGCCTCCGGCGCACCGCACTCGGACGGCGCCACGTCCTCGTCGCCGAGCAGGGTGCGCACCAGCGGGTGCGCGCAGAACAGGCCGTCGCGCACCCCGATGCCGTACTCGGCGGAGAGCGCGGCCGAGAAGTGCGAGCTGTTCCAGCCCTGGACGACGAAGGAGAGCACGCCCACCCGGGCCGAGTCCGCGCCGAACAGGTTCAGCACCCGCACCTGCGGGACCTCCGCCAGCCCGGCCTTCAGCCGGGCGATCAGCTGCTGCTCGCGGGCCTCCAGCGCGTCGAAGCCGGCCTCGGTCAGGGCCCGGCAGGCCGAGGCGATGGAGTAGACGCCGATCACGTTCGGCGAGCCGGCCTCGTGCCGGGCCGGGCCGGTGTGCCACTGCACGGCCACCGAGCCGTCGGCCTCCCGGGCGACCGTGCGGGTGGCGCCGCCGCCGGCCAGGTACGGCTCGGCCGCGTCCAGCCAGTCGGCCCGGCCGGCCAGCACCCCGGCGCCGAACGGCGCGTAGATCTTGTGGCCCGAGAAGGCGATCCAGTCCACGCCCAGCTCGCGCACCGAGACCCGGTGGTGCGGGGCGAGCTGCGCGGCGTCCAGCACCACCCGGGCGCCGTGCCGGTGGGCGGCCTCGGTGAGCTCGGCGACCGGCCAGAGCTCGCCGGTGACGTTCGAGGCGCCGGTGACGCAGAGCAGCTTGGGGCCCTCGGGGGCCTCGGCCAGCGCGGCGTCCAGCGCGGCGACGGCCTCGGCGTGCGAGCGCGGGGCGCGCAGGTAGGTGACGCTCAGCCCGGCGTGGCGCCAGGGCAGCAGCGAGGCGTGGTGCTCGGTCTCGAAGGCGAAGACCCGGGTGCCGGCCGGGACGGCGCCCGCCAGCAGGTTCAGCGAGTCGGTGGTGGCCCGGGTGAAGACCACCTGGTCGCCCTCGCGCAGGTCGAGGAAGTCCGCGACGGTCCGGCGGCTCTGCTCGAAGAGGTCGGTGGAGAGCTGGGAGAGGTAGCCGGCGCCCCGGTGCACGCTGCCGTAGTAGGGGGCGTAGGCGGCGACGTCGTCCCAGACCCGCTGCAGCGCCGGGGAGCTGGCGGCGTAGTCGAGCGCGGCGTAGGTGACCTTGTCACCGTTGACCAGCGGGACCTCGACGTCGTGGCCGAGGACGGGGAGCGGGGCGCAGATCTCGGTGGCGACGGACATGGGGGCGCACTCCTTCGACGGGTAAGGACCCCGGAGGTGCGTGTCAGCCGGCGTCCGCGCTTGTCACGCGGACGGTTCGCCGCGAGACCCGGTCCTCACCCAGGGCACCCCGCCACGGACGGAGGGTTGCCGGACAGCCAGCTGGGGCTTGACGCTGTCACTCATGACCTGGCGAAGACTCTAGGTCGCGTCCGCCGAGTGGTCAAACAGGGGTCCGCCATCCGGACAGCGGTCCACCGCCGGGGCCCGGCGACGGCCCCGCCGGACGCGCGAAGGCCCGCGGGGAGGCGTCCCCCCGCGGGCCCGACCGCCGCTTCACACCCGGGTGGTGGCCTCCGACCAGCGCCGCAGCAGATCCTGCGCGGCGCCCGAGTCGATGGCCGCCGCGGCCCGCTCCATCCCGGCCGCCAGCTGCTCGGCGAGCGGCGCGTCGGTGAGGTCCAGCGCCACCAGGGCCGTCGCCGTGTTCATCAGGACGGCGTCCCGCACCGCCCCGCGCTCCCCGGCCAGCAGCCGGCGCGCGACGTCCGCGTTGAACGCCGGGTCCCCACCGCGCAGCGCCTCGATGCCCACCAGCCGGACGCCGACGTCGCGCGGGTCGAAGGAGGTCTCGGTGACCTCGCCGTCGCGCACGATCCAGACCCGGGAGGTGGTGGTGACGGTCAGCTCGTCCAGGCCGTCGTCGCCGCGGAAGACCAGCGCGGTGGACCCCCGGCGGGCCAGCACCCCGGCGATCAGCGAGGCCAGCCGGGTGTCGAAGCAGCCGATCGCGTGCGCGGTGACCTTGGCCGGGTTGGTCAGCGGGCCGAGGGTGTTGAAGGCGGTCGGCACCCCGAGCCCGCTGCGGGCCGGGGCGGTGTGCCGCATCGCGGGGTGGAACCTGGCCGCG
The DNA here is from genome assembly GCF_040298365.1 of Kitasatospora sp. NPDC001603. Lineage (NCBI taxonomy): Bacteria > Bacillati > Actinomycetota > Actinomycetes > Kitasatosporales > Streptomycetaceae > Kitasatospora > Kitasatospora sp. NPDC001603. The sequence goes on along the minus strand of NZ_JBEPAA010000003.1, from coordinate 121,173 downwards.
AAGCAGAAGGTCAGTCCGACCTCCTCGGCCACCTCGGCGACCCGCCGGGCCGAGAGGTCCAGGTTGACGCCGAGCTTCTCCAGCACGTCCGAGGAGCCGCTCGCCGAGGAGGCCGCCCGGTTGCCGTGCTTGACCACCTTGGCACCGGCCGCCGCGGCGACGATCGCCGACATGGTCGAGATGTTGACGGTCTTCGCCCGGTCGCCGCCGGTGCCCACGATGTCGACCGCCGGGCCGGGGATGGAGAGCGGTTCGGCGTGCGCGTACATCGAGTCCACCAGGCCGACGATCTCGTCCACCGTCTCGCCCTTGGCCCGCAGGGCGACCATGAAGCCGGCCATCTGCACCGCGGAGGCCTCGCCGCTCATGATCCGGTCCATCGCCCAGGCGGTGTCCGCCCGGTCGAGGTCCTCGCCCCGCAGCAGCGCCGACAGGATGTCCGGCCAGGTGCGGACCACCTGCACGGGGTCCTTGCCGCCGTTCGCAGGGTTCACGTTCACCATGGCTGACTCCAGCTCTTGTCGGTTCCCCGAGGGGTTCTCCGTAAGGATGGAGCCAGCCTATCGAGCGGCGGGACGCCTCCGCCCCGCCGTCGCCTTCACTTCTCTCCCACTGAGACGCGGTCCTACCGGGCGGCCGGCGCCCGCTTCGCCAGCCGGGCCCGGAGCAGCGTGGCCGCCGCCTCGGCCAGCGCCACCGGGTCCACCGGGTGGGAGATGGCCGCGTCGGCCCGGCTCCAGGCGGCCAGCCAGGAGTCCTGCGGCCGGCCGATCACCACCAGCACCGGCGGGCAGCCGTAGATCTCGTCCTTCAACTGCCGGGCGAGCCCGAGGCCGCCGGCCGGGACCGCCTCGCCGTCCAGCACGCAGAGGTCCACGCCCCCCTTCTCCAGCGCCTTCAGCACCGCGGGGGTCGTCGCGCACTCCAGGTAGGTCAGCTCCGGCAGATCCTCCGCGGGCCGGCGGCCGAGGGCCGTCAGCACCTGCTCGCGGGTGTTGCGGTCGTGGCTGTAGACGAGAACGGTCAGCGTCTCGTCGGTGGTGTACGCCATGGGCCCTGCTCCCTCAAGTGTGATCCGGACCACGTTCGTCTCAACCCGGATGCTACTCCCGATCACCGCCCGCCGAGCCACTCCCGCGCGATCCATCTCAAGCCGCCGCGCCCACGACTCACCCGCCCGGAGGACAGGCCGTCACCCCCGCAGTCGCGGTCCACCCGTACGGCCGACCCGAGGGCCTTTCCCTTACTCCCGGCGGACCCCGAACGAGTGGAGCGACACGCTGGGCATCAGGGTCGAAGATGCCTTCGAAGAACCGTCAGAAAAGGGACACGCCCCTGCTCAGCCGCCATCCGGGCGTCCCGGCGGGCCCCACCGGGGCATACCGCACGCACCGGACACTCCGAGGGACACCCCCCGGCGTGAAGACGGAATAAGGGACCGACATAATGTCCGTCGTGGCGACAGCAACAGCAGTAGAAACCGGGCACGCGCACGGATCGGTCAACCGGCCGAACATGGTCAGCGTCGGAACGATCGTCTGGCTCAGTTCCGAGTTGATGTTCTTCGCGGCCCTCTTCGCGATGTACTTCACGCTCCGCTCCGTCAAGGGAGCCGAGTTCTGGAGCGAGAAGGCGCACGCCCTCAACGTGCCCTTCTCCTCGGTCAACACCACGATCCTGGTGCTCTCCTCTCTCACCTGCCAGCTCGGCGTGTTCGCGGCCGAGCGCGGGGACGTGAAGAAGCTCCGCTCGTGGTTCGTCATCACCTTCGTGATGGGCGCGATCTTCATCGGCGGCCAGATCTTCGAGTACACCGAGCTGGTCAAGAAGGACGGCCTCTCGCTGTCCTCCGACCCGTACGGCACGGTGTTCTACCTGACCACCGGCTTCCACGGTATGCACGTGACGGGTGGTCTGATCGCCTTCCTGCTGGTCCTCGGACGGACGTACGCAGCCAAGCGCTTCACGCACGAGCAGGCCACCGCCGCCATCGTGGTGTCGTACTACTGGCACTTCGTCGACGTCGTGTGGATCGGCCTGTTCGCGACCATCTACCTGATCAAGTAACCAGCTGATCAGGTCGCTGGCCACCGGCTCCGGGTCCCGCCCTCACCGGCGACGGCCCGATTTGCCGGTGCCTACGCTCCCAACCGACCGACCGCGCGCGCAGCCCTAGACAGGCAGCCTCGTGCCGGCCAGACCGGCCGCCGGGTGCACCCACCAGTCGACCAGATCCTGACACCGGGGTTATTCCGTGAAAAAGCTCTCCGCACGACGGCGCCACCCATTGGCGGCGCTGGTCGTCCTACTTCTCGCCCTGGCGGCAACCGGGGGGCTGTACGCCGCGTTCGCGCCCGCCGACAAGGCGCAGGCCGACGTCGCCGCGCAGTCGCTCGCGATCGATGAGGGCAAGAAGCTCTTCGCCGTGGGCTGCTCCTCCTGCCACGGCCTGAACGGCCAGGGCAGCAGCGACGGTCCGAGCCTGGTCGGCGTCGGCTCAGCCGCGGTCGACTTCCAGGTCGGCACCGGCCGCATGCCGGCCCAGCAGCCCGGCGCCCAGGTGCCGAGCAAGAAGAACATCTACTCGCAGGCGGAGATCGACCAGCTCGCCGCCTTCGTGGCTTCGCTCGGCCCCGGCCCGGTCATCCCGACCGAGGAGCAGTACACCTCGACCAACCCCGAGGACCTCTCCAAGGGTGGCGAGCTGTTCCGCACCAACTGCGCCCAGTGCCACAACTTCGCCGGCCAGGGCGGTGCCCTGACCCAGGGCAAGTACGCCCCGTCGCTGGAGGGAGTGGACGCCAAGCACATCTACGAGGCCATGCAGACCGGCCCGCAGAACATGCCGTCGTTCCCGGACACCACCATGCCCGAGGAGCAGAAGAAGCAGATCGTGGCCTTCGTCCGCCACACCACCAACGATGAGCCGAACCCCGGCGGTCTCACGCTCGGCAGCCTCGGTCCGGTGACCGAGGGCCTGTTCGGCTGGATCTTCGGTCTCGGCACGCTCATCGCGGTCGCGATCTGGGTCGCCGCCCACACCACCAAGGCCAAGAAGTCATGAGCCACGACATGTCAGAAGAGAAGCTCCCGGAGTCACACGGCTCCGCCGGACACCACGAGGTGGCCGCCCACGGCGATCCGTTCGCCGACCCGGGCCTGCCGGCCCACCAGCCGCGTCGCACCGACATCGACGAGCGGGCCGCCCAGCGGGCCGAGCGCCAGGTCTCGCTGATGTTCGTGGTCTCGATGCTCGCCACCGTGGGCTTCATCGCCTCCTACGTGGCCATCGACCCGGACAAGATCGTCTACATCTTCCCGCTGGGCCACGTCAGCGCGCTGAACTTCGCGCTGGGCATGACCCTGGGCGTCGCGCTGTTCTGCATCGGCGCGGGTGCGGTCCACTGGGCCCGCACCCTGATGTCGGACCACGAGATCCCGGCCGAGCGTCACCCGATCGAGGCCGACGACGAGGTCCGCGCGGACGTCATCGAGCAGTTCAGGACCGGCGCCGCCGAGTCCGGCTTCGGCCGCCGCAAGATGATCCGCAACACCCTCATCGGTTCGATGGCCCTGGTGCCGCTGTCCGGCGTCGTGCTGCTGCGCGACCTGGGCCCGCTGCCCGAGGACAAGCTGGAGCACACCGGCTGGCGCGAGGCCACCGATGTGAAGCCGCTGCAGCTGATCAACATGAACACCAACCAGCCGATGAAGGCCGAGGACGTCATCGTCGGCTCGCTGACCTTCGCCATGCCGGAGGGTCTCAGCACGCACGACGAGGACTTCCAGCAGCAGATCGCCAAGGACGCCCTGATGCTGGTGCGCATCGCACCGGAGGACATCAAGGACACCGAGTCCCGGGAGAAGGGCTTCGAGGGCATCCTCGCCTACTCCAAGATCTGCACCCACGTCGGCTGCCCGATCAGCCTGTACGAGCAGCAGACCCACCACGCGCTCTGCCCCTGCCACCAGTCGACCTTCGACCTGGCGGACGGCGCGCGCGTCATCTTCGGCCCGGCCGGCCACCCGCTGCCGCAGCTGAAGATCACCACTGACGAGAAGGGCTTCCTGGTCGCCACCGGCGACTTCGACGAGCCCGTCGGCCCGAGCTACTGGGAGCGTGCTCGATGAGTAGCGCGAGCAGCACCACCTCCGGTGCCGCCAAGCCCGCCGGCAGCACGCGTGCCAAGCCCGCCAACAAGTGGGAGCAGGCTGCTGACTGGACGGACGGCCGGCTGGGGATCTACTCCCTCGCCAAGGCCAACCTGCGGAAGATCTTCCCGGACCACTGGTCCTTCATGCTGGGCGAGATCTGCCTCTACACCTTCGTCATCATCATCCTGACGGGCGTGTACCTGACGCTGTTCTTCAAGCCCAGCATGGGCGAGGTCATCTACGACGGCTCGTACATCCCGCTCAAGGGCATCCCGATGTCCGAGGCGTACGCGTCGACGGTGGACATCAGCTTCGAGGTCCGCGGCGGCCTGCTGGTCCGCCAGATCCACCACTGGGCCGCGCTGGTCTTCGTGGCCGCGATGCTCGTGCACATGATGCGCGTGTTCTTCACCGGCGCGTTCCGCAAGCCGCGTGAGATCAACTGGGTCTTCGGCTTCCTGCTGCTGGTCCTGGGCATGTTCGACGGCTTCTTCGGCTACTCGCTGCCCGACGACCTGCTCTCGGGCACCGGTATCCGCTTCATGGAAGGCGCGATCCTCGCCGTCCCGCTGGTGGGCACCTACATCCAGATGTTCCTGTTCGGCGGCGAGTTCCCCGGCCACGACATCGTGCCGCGGTTCTTCACCATCCACGTGCTGCTGATCCCCGGCATCATGCTCGGCCTGCTGGTCGCGCACCTGATCCTGGTCTTCTACCACAAGCACACCCAGTGGGCGGGCCCGGGCAAGACCGAGAAGAACGTCGTCGGCATGCCGCTGATGCCGGTCTACATGGCCAAGGCCGGTGGCTTCTTCTTCCTGGTCTTCGGTCTCATCGCCGCCGTCTCGGCGATCGCCACGATCAACCCGATCTGGGCGTACGGCCCCTACCGCCCCGACCAGGTGTCCACGGACGCCCAGCCGGACTGGTACATGGGCTTCTCCGAGGGCCTGATCCGCGTCATGCCGGGCTGGGAGATCGGCCTGTGGGGCCACACCCTGAACCTGGGTGTCTTCGTCCCGCTGATGATCTTCCCGCTGGTCCTGGTCGCGATCGCGGTCTACCCGTTCATCGAGTCCTGGGTCACCGGCGACAAGCGCGAGCACCACATCCTGGACCGCCCGCGCAACGCGCCGGTCCGCACCGCGCTGGGCGCCGCCTGGATCAGCCTGTACCTGGTGCTGCTGGTCGGTGGTGGCAACGACCTGTTCGCCACCCACCTGCACCTGTCGATCAACGACATCACGTACTTCGTCCGCGTGGGCTTCTTCGTGGTGCCGGTGCTGACCTTCATCGCCACCAAGCGCTGGTGCCTCGGCCTCCAGCGCCGGGACAAGGAGAAGGTGCTGCACGGCCGCGAGACGGGCGTCATCAAGCGCCTGCCGCACGGCGAGTTCATCGAGGTGCACGCCCAGCTGCCGCAGGCCGACCTGCACAAGCTCACCTCGCACGAGCAGCCGCCCGTGTTCGAGCTGCCGGCCGAGACGGACGAGAACGGCGTGGCCGCCAAGGCCGGGCTGATCCCCCGTACCCGGGCGAAGCTCTCCCGCGGCTTCTACGGCGAGGGCAGCCGGATCCCGAAGCCGACCGCCGAGGAGCACCACGAGATCACCAGCGGCCACGGCCACCACTGATCCCGTACGCATCCCCCGCGTCACCCCCGAGGGCCGCCGACCAGAGTTCTTCCTGGTCGGCGGCCCTCGGGCTTTCCCGTCCGCCCCACCGTCAGGAGCCCCCGTGGAGCTGTCCGTCGACCCCGCCGCCGCCACGCCCCCGTACGAGCAGATCCGGGAGCAGATCGCCGAGCGCGCCCGCACCGGTGACCTGCCGACCGGGCTGCGGCTGCCCACCGTCCGGGCCCTGGCCGAGCAGCTCGGGCTGGCGGCCGGGACGGTGGCGCGGGCCTACCGCGAGCTGGAGACCGACGGGGTGGTGGAGACGCACGGCCGGCGCGGCACCCTGATCGCCGCCACCGGGGACACCGCGCACCGGCTGGCCGCCGCCGCGGCCACCGAGTACGCCGAGCGGGTCCGGCGGCTCGGCGTGCCGGAGGCGGACGCCCTGGCGGCCGTGGCGACGGCGCTGCGGCTGGCCCACCGGGAGCCCGGCCGGGAGCGCTGAGCGGCCCGGGCCGGGGCCGGGAGGGGCGTCAGAGCTCCGGGCGGATCATCCCGGTGGCGGGGGCCCGGGAGGCCGGCGGCGTGGTGCTGACGGGCTGTCCGAGGGCGCTGTGCTTGACCCAGTCGGTCCAGGCGATGTTCCAGTCCCCGAAGCCGTTGCCGAACGACTCCATGCTCGGACCCTGGCTGTTGACCACCGTGACCAGGTCACCGATCCGGGTGTTCTGGTAGAACCACTTCGCGTTCTCGGTGCTCATGCCGGTACAGCCGTGGCTGACGTTCGCCACCCCCTGCGAGCCCACCGACCAGGGCGCGGCGTGCACGTACTCGCCGCTCCAGGTCACCCGGGTGGCCCACTCGACGTTGAGGTCGTAGGCCTCCGAGCTGCCGGCGGCTATGCCGATCGTCTCGCCGCTCATCCGCACCTGGCGCTCCTGTCCGAGCACCACCTTGACGCCGTTGCGGGTGTCGAAGCCGGGCTTGCCGGTGGTCACGGGTATCGTCCGGACCACCTCGCCGCCGCGCGTCAGGGTGAGCTCGTGGGTGGCGGCGTCCACCACCGACTCCACCCGCTCGCCGATCCGCAGGGCCAGCGCGGCGCGGTCGCCGCCGTAGAGGCCGTCCGAGATCCGGCTGCCGGTGCCGTCGTAGACCAGGCTGACGGTGGTGCCGGTCGGCCAGTACTCCTCCGGCCGGAAGTGCAGGTTCTTGTCGTCCACCCAGTACCAGCCGCCGGTGACGGCGGGCTGCGAGGTGACGGCCAGGGCGCGCTCGACCTCCTGGCGGGCCTGCGGGTCCTTCACCGCCTCCGAGAGCTGGACGGTGAGCGGCTGGCCGACGCCGTAGAGGCCGGTGCCGGAGGAGTCCGGGCCGAGCTTGGCGGTGAGCAGGCGCTGGCCCGCCACCGTGCTGAAGCCGGCGGTGGTCTCGCCGCGACCGCCCTTGCCGTCGTCGGCGGCGATCCTGACGGTGTAGGCGGTGGCCGCCTTGAGGCGCCCGGTGGTCTGCCAGCTGAGCTGGTCCGCCGAGAGCTGTCCGGCCACCACCCGGCCGTCCGGACCGACCACCGTGACGTCGGTGAGCCGGCTGCCGGGTACCGCCGTCACCGTCACCGGCTGGGACGGATCCACCGTCCCGGTCGCCGAGAGGTGCACCAGCGGGGCCGCGTCGACCCGGTGGACGGCGCCCGGGGCGTCGTCCTCACCGGACGAGCAGGCGGCCAGTGGGGCCAGTACGACGAGAGCCAGCGAGATGCTGCCGATACCTGCGGTTCCGCGCCTGTCGGCCATGACCGCCTCCGAGGGTTCGCACGATTGATCAGATCGTAGGAATGTGAAGCGGCGGAGCGACATCCGAGCGACCCCCCGTTCGCCCAGGGGGGTGAGGCCGTCACTCCGGGGACGCAAAAGGGCCGGGCATCCTTTGCGGAATGCCCGGCCCTGTGCGAGGGAGACCTACTGGTTCTGGTTCTCGCCCCGGTAGAACTCGAAGACCCAGCCGAACAGGCCGATCAGGATGATCGGGATCGACCAGTACAGCAGCCACCAACCGAAGATCACGCCCATGAACGCGAGCGCGCCACCGATCGCCAGCGAGAGCGGCTGCCAGCTGTGCGGGGCGAAGAAGCCCAGCTCGCCGGCGTCGTCCGCGACCTCGGCCTCGGGGTTGTCACCAGCGCCGCTGTCCACCCGGCGGGCGGTGAAGGCGAGGTAGTACCCGATGAAGGCGCAGAGGGCGAAGGCGAGGAACAGCGCGGTGGTACCGGCGGCCTCCACCCCGAGGTCGGAGTGGTTGGTCCAGACGCCGTAGGTGATCGCCATCGCGAGCGTGAAGACCGCGAGGCCCAGGAAGATCTTGCCCTGTTCCTTCATCAGGCGTCGCCTTCCTTCTTGCCCTTGCCCAGCTGCGGGACGTCGTACTTGGCCGGGGTCACACCGGCGAGGTGCTTGGCCGGCTCACCGTGGTTCTCCAGGTAGTCCAGCGCGGCGATCTCCGGGTAGTGGAGGTCGAAGGCCGGCGATTCGGAGCGGATCCGGGGCAGCGTGAGGAAGTTGTGCCGCGGCGGCGGGCAGGAGGTCGCCCACTCCAGCGAGCGGCCGTAGCCCCACGGGTCGTCCACCTCGACCTTCTCGCCGTACTTGGCCGTCTTCCAGACGTTGTACAGGAACGGCAGGATCGACAGGCCGAGCAGGAACGAGCCGATGGTCGAGACGGTGTTCAGCGTGGTGAAGCCGTCCGCGGCCAGGTAGTCGGCGTAGCGGCGGGGCATGCCCTCCGCGCCGAGCCAGTGCTGCACCAGGAAGGTGGTGTGGAAGCCGATGAAGAGCGTCCAGAAGGTCATCTTGCCGAGGCGCTCGTCCAGCATCTTGCCGGTCATCTTCGGCCACCAGAAGTGGAAGCCGGCGAACATCGCGAAGACGACGGTGCCGAAGACCACGTAGTGGAAGTGGGCGACGACGAAGTACGAGTCCGAGACGTGGAAGTCGATCGGCGGGGAGGCGAGCAGGACACCCGTCAGACCACCGAAGAGGAAGGTGACCAGGAAGCCGACCGTCCAGAGCATCGGGGTCTCGAAGCTCAGCGAGCCCTTCCACATGGTGCCGACCCAGTTGAAGAACTTCACACCGGTCGGGACCGCGATCAGGAAGGTCATGAAGGAGAAGAACGGCAGCAGCACCTGGCCGGTGACGTACATGTGGTGGGCCCACACCGTCACGGACAGACCGGCGATCGCGATGGTGGCCGCGATCAGGCCGGAGTAGCCGAACATCGGCTTGCGGCTGAAGACCGGGATGATCTCCGACACGATGCCGAAGAACGGCAGCGCGATGATGTACACCTCGGGGTGGCCGAAGAACCAGAAGAGGTGCTGCCAGAGCAGCGCCCCGCCGTTGGCCGGGTCGAAGACGTGTGCCCCGAATTTGCGGTCCGCCTCCAGGGCGAACAGCGCGGCGGCCAGGACCGGGAAGGCCAGCAGGACCAGCACGGCGGTCAGCAGGACGTTCCAGACGAAGATCGACATCCGGAACATCGTCATGCCGGGCGCGCGCATGCAGATGATCGTGGTGATGAAGTTGACCGCACCGAGGATGGTGCCGAAGCCGGAGAAGGCGAGGCCCATGATCCACATGTCGGCGCCGATGCCCGGCGAGCGGACGGCGTCCGACAGCGGGGAGTAGGCGAACCAGCCGAAGTCGGCCGCACCCTGCGGGGTGACGAAGCCGGCCACCGCGATGGTCGAGCCGAACAGGTACAGCCAGTACGCGAACATGTTCAGACGCGGGAACGCCACGTCCGGGGCGCCGATCTGGAGCGGCATGATCCAGTTCGCGAAGCCGGCGAAGAGCGGCGTCGCGAACATCAGCAGCATGATCGTGCCGTGCATCGTGAACGCCTGGTTGAACTGCTCGTTCGACAGGATCTGGGTCCCGGGACGAGCCAGCTCGGCGCGCATGACCAGGGCGAGGATGCCACCGATCAGGAAGAAGGCGAACGACGTGCCCAGGTAGAGCGTGCCGATCGTCTTGTGGTCGGTGGTGGTCAGCCACTTGATGATGGTCGAACCCGGCTTCCGGGTCCGCTGCGCCCCGACCGTGACGGCCCCGGCGCCCCCGCCGGCCGCGGCGGGCTCGTTGAGGATGGTCACTTCTCTTCACTTCCCATGGTCGTGATGCCGGAGGGCACCGCGCCGGTCTGGCCCTTGGCCCGGAGGTCCGCCAGGTGCTTGTCGTACTCCGCGCGGTCGACGACCTTCACGTTGAAGAGCATGCGCGAGTGGTCGACGCCGCAGAGCTCGGCGCACTTGCCCATGTACGTGCCCTTGACGGTCGGGGTGACCTCGAACTTGTTCACCACGCCCGGGACGACGTCCATCTTCATCATGAAGTTGACGGGCCAGAAGTCGTGGATGACGTCACGAGAGGTCAGCCGGAACTGGACCGACTCGTTGACCGGCAGGTACAGGGTCGGCACCTCCTTGGGGGTGCCCACGTCGTACGCGGCGTCCTTGTTGGCCGGGTCGGGGTTCTCGGTGTTCTCGTAGTTGAACGCCCAGCTCCACTGGAAGCCGACCACGTTGACCGTGTGCTGCGGCTTCTCGGAGACGGAGATCAGCCTCGACTCGTCGCGGGCGACGAAGTAGAAGAGAACCGACACGATGATGATGGGGACCGCGGTGTAGAGCGCCTCGATGGGCACGTTGTACCGGGTCTGCGGAGGGACCTGCACACCGGTGCGGCTGCGCCGGTGGAAGATCACGCTCCAGATGATCAGACCCCACATCAGTACGCCGACCACCAGCGCCGCGATCCAGGACCCCTGCCACATGTGGAGGACCAGCGGCCCTTCCTCGGTGACGGGGCTCGGGAGGCCAAGCCTGGGGAGGTCGTTGGCCGAGCAGCCGGTGGCGGTCGCGATGACGAGGCCCAGTGCCAGCGCCTGAGGCAGCTTCCGCCGCATCGTGCGCCGCGGCGAGCGGTCGGAGCCGTTGGGACTCACGTAGCGCCTTCCCGAAGTCTCGCCCGCCTTCGCGTCGCCCCGCGGAGGTTTGTGAGCCTCCCCGGCGACCCGTCCACGGGCACGGTTTGAATGCTTATGCGGGCCAAACCCTACTCCAGCCTTATGCGCTGCTGACGGGCAGGTCCCGGTAACGCGCCGCCCGGTCGCCCGATCAGGCCCCGCAAGGGCTGCGCCGCAGGTCATCGTAGGCATTAGAGGTCCGTACGCCCGATCGGGGGATGACCTCGAACAACGTGGGTGACGGCCCGTCGGACGAGGACGAATCGGACATTCGGGTTGATCGTCTGACGGTCGGTGAGCGTGGCCGACGGCCGGAACGCGACCGGGAGTGTCGTTAAATGTGACCGTGTACTTCGATGTGGCGTCCACGGCCCCGCTCCACCCCGTCGCGCGGCAGGCGCTGACCGCCGCGCTGGACGAGGGGTGGGCCGATCCGGCCCGGCTCTACCGCTCCGGGCGGCAGGCCCGGATGCTGCTGGACGCCGCCCGCGAGACGGTCGCCGAGGTGCTCGGCGCCCGGGCCGACGAGATCTCCTTCACCACCAGTGGGACCCAGGCCGTCCAGACGGGCATGCTCGGCGCGCTGGCGGGCCACCGGCGCCGGGGCGCGCACCTGGTGCACTCCGCGGTGGAGCACTCCAGCGTGCTGCACACCGCCGAGCGCTGGGAGCACTCCCGGCCGGGGGCCGGCGGCGAGGTGGGCGTGGTACCGGTCGACCGGTACGGGCGGGTGTCGCCGGAGGGGTTCGCGGCGGCGCTGCGGCCGGACACCGCGCTGGCCGTGCTCCAGTCGGCCAACCACGAGGTGGGCACGGTGCAGCCGGTGGCCGAGGTGGCCGAGGTCTGCGGTGACGTCCCGCTGCTGGTGGACGCCGCGCAGAGCGTCGGGCGGGTGGACGTCCCGGGGGGCTGGTCGCTGCTGACGGCCAGTGCGCACAAGTGGGGCGGCCCGGCCGGGGTCGGCGTCCTGGCGGTGCGCAAGGGGGTCCGGTACGCCTCGCCGCTGCCGGCCGACGAGCGCGAGGGCGGCCGGGTGCCGGGCTTCGTGAACGTCCCGGCGATCGTGGCCGCGGCCGCCTCGCTCCGGGCGGTGCGGGCCGAGGCCGAGCGGGAGAACGCCCGGCTGCACGCGCTCGTCGAGCGGATCCGGGCCCGGGTGCCTCGCTCGGTGCCCGAGGTCGAGGTGGTCGGCGATCCGGTGCGACGGCTGCCGCACCTCGTCACCTTCTCCTGCCTGTACGTCGACGGCGAGGTGCTGCTGACCGAGCTGGACCGGGCCGGCTTCGCGGTCTCCTCCGGTTCGTCCTGCACCTCCTCCACCCTGACGCCGAGCCATGTGCTGGCGGCGATGGGCGTGCTCACCGAGGGGAACGTCCGGGTCTCGCTGCCGTTCGGCGCGGCCGGGGCCGACGTCGAGCGGTTCCTCGCGGTGCTGCCGGAGCTGGTCGCCCGGGTCCGCGCCCCGCTCGGGCTGGACCTGGCGCTGCCCGGGCCGGCCGGGCAGCCGGCGGGCGCCCCCGGGCCGGAGGGCGGCGCGCCGGTGGCCGACGCGCTGGTGATCGACGCGCTGGGCAAGCGCTGCCCGCTGCCGGTGATCGAGCTCGCCAAGCGGATCGGCGAGGTGCCGGCGGGCGGGACGGTCGCGGTGCTGGCCGACGACGAGGCGGCCCGGCTGGACGTCCCGGCCTGGTGCGGCATGCGCGGCCAGGAGTACCTGGGCGAGGCCCCGGCCGCCGACTTCGGCGGCGACCGGGGCTCGGCCTACCTGGTGCGGCGCACCACCTGAGCGGGTACGCCGGACCGCTCGGCTACTTGACCAGGTGCGCCCGGACCTCGGCGGCGGCCTCGGCCCCGTACGCGGCCTCGAAGCGCTGCAGGAAGGCGAGCGGACGCAGCTCGTACTCCTGGGTGCCGACGGTCTCGATCACCAGGGTCGCGAGCATGCAACCGAGCTGGGCGGAGCGCTCCAGGTCCAGCTCCCAGGAGAGACCGGCCAGGAAGCCGGCCCGGAAGGCGTCGCCGACGCCGGTCGGGTCGACCTTGGCCTCCTCGGGCGCGCAGCCGACGACCACCGGGGCCTCGCCCTTGCGGTCGATCCGCACGCCCTTGCTGCCGAGGGTGGTGATCCGGGTGCCCACCCGGGTCAGGATCTCCTCGGCGTCCCAGCCGGTCTTGGTCTCGATCAGCGCGGCCTCGTACTCGTTGGTGAACAGGTACGCGGCGCCGTCGACGATCTCGCGGATGTCCTCGCCGTCCAGGCGGGCCAGCTGCTGCGACGGGTCGGCGGCGAAGGCGTAGCCGCGGGTCCGGCACTCCTGGGTGTGGCGGACCATGGCCTGCGGGTCGTCGGCACCGATCAGCACGAGGTCCAGCCCGCCGACCCGGTCGGCGATCGGCTTGAACTCGATGTTGCGGGCCTCGGCCATGGCACCGGTGTAGAACGAGGCGATCTGGTTGTGGTCCTCGTCCGTGGTGCACATGAAGCGGGCCGTGTGGCGGGTCTCGGAGATGTGGACCGAGCGGCAGTCCACGTTGTTGCGCTCCAGCCAGCTGCGGTACTCCCCGAAGTCCGCGCCGGCGGCGCCGACCAGGATCGGGCTCAGCCCGAGGACACCCATGCCGAACGCGATGTTCGGCGCGACACCGCCGCGACGGATGTCGAGGGTGTCGACCAGGAAGGACAGCGACACGGTGTGCAGCTGCTCGGCCACGAGCTGGTCGGAGAACCGACCGGGGAACGTCATCAGGTGGTCGGTCGCGATCGAACCGGCGACGGCGATACGCACGGGAGGTCTCCTCAGGAGGGCGGCATGGGCCACGGGAAAGCAGGGGGCGGAACCCACCCACGGTACCGGGCGGGGGGCGGGCGGCAGCAAGAGCGCCCCTCCTGGCACCGGCCGCCGTCGAACGTGTACTACCCCCGGGTAGCTCTGGTGGGGGCCGGACGGGCGGCCTAGGGTCGCTGGCAGGGGCCGGTCCGGCCCTGACCGAGCCGTGGCAGTGCGGCCGCGGCACCGTGGATCGGAGCGATGCCCGATGATGCCAAATCACCACCCGCTGCGTGTTCCGCCCGCCCTCAAGGGCGACGCCGACGGCGAGACGCTGGACGCGCTGGTGGACTCCTCCCGGCAGCTGCGCCGCTTCTGGCCGCTGCTGGCGACCGGCCCGGAGCCCAGCGCTCCCGCCCCAGTCGGATTCAGCGTCTCCTCCGGGGCCCAGCGCCTGGTCGCGGGGATGGCCGAGTACGGCATGTGATCCTCCCCGGGGGCGGGCGGGAACCGGATTCGTCCGAGGCACGTCACATCCGCGCGGTGCGGCCGTGGAGGCGGCGCCGCCGAAACCCTCGGGAGGATGTCAGATGGACCTGGAGACGATGCCCCGGCGTACCGGTGGAGCACGGCCCGCCCGGCCGGGCCGACGGCGGGCGGCGGCCCTGGCGGGTCTGCTGATGGCGGCGGCCGCGCTGGCCGGCTGCGGGGACGGTGACGGCAAGGCGGCCGCGGATTCGGCCACCGGTTCGGCCTCGCCGTCGGCGAGCGCGACGCCCTCGCCCGGCTCCCCCGCCCCGACGACCGCCACCACCGCGCCGTCGGCCCCGGACTCGCCGCCGGCGGCGACCCCGCCGACCGATCCGACGGCGAGCACCCCCGACCCCCGGCCGACCGGCCCCGCGCCGGGCACCGGCCCGGGCCAGACGCCCACCCCGGTGCCCACTCCCCCGCGGGAGGGCATCGCGGTCGGCGAGCCCGACCCGAACGGCCGGCCGGCCCACCCCGCGATCACCTACCGGGTGGACGGGAGCAAGCTGACGGTCTGGTTCTACGGCGGGATCTGCGAGAAGTACGCGCTGAAGGCGGACGAGTCCAAGCCCGGACGGGTGGACGTCCGCGTCACGGTGGCGGCGCCGATGCCGGCCGGGCAGGCCTGCGCCGAGCTGGCCAAGCGGCAGACGGTGACCGCCGACCTGAAGCAGCCGCTGATGGGCCGGGCGGTGACGGACCTCGCGACCGGTCAGCCGGTGCCGCTGGAGAGCGACCCGCACGTCGGCCCGGACCCGGCCGGCCCCGGCCCGGAGATCGGCGGGAAGTAAGGCCCGTGGCCCGGTACGGGAAAACGGCGAGGGCGGCCCCGGAGGATCCGGGGCCGCCCTCGCCGTCTGCCGACTAGCTGAACGAGTCGCCGCAGGCGCAGGAGCCCGTGGCGTTCGGGTTGTCGATCGTGAAGCCCTGCTTCTCGATGGTGTCCACGAAGTCGACGGTGGCGCCGCCGAGGTACGGGGCACTCATCCGGTCGGTGACGACCTTGACACCGTTGAAGTCCTTGAGCACGTCGCCGTCGAGCGAGCGCTCGTCGAAGAACAGCTGGTAACGCAGGCCGGAGCAGCCACCGGGCTGGACGGCGACGCGAAGCGCAAGGTCGTCGCGGCCCTCCTGCTCCAGCAGGCCCTTGACCTTGGCCGCGGCGGCATCGGTAAGGAGGATGCCACTCTCGACGGTGGTCTCGTCCTGGACGGTCATCTGCTTTCTCCCGGTCTTGACGACGGTCTGCCGCCAGTGCCAACCAACGGCCGTCCGGATTCATTTCCCGGACGGCGGTGTAATTTCGGCGACTTTCGGCGGCGGAATTTCGTGGGCCGGGTGTACCACCCGCTCCCCTACGCTCCCCATGCTCGCACAACCGGCGCGGCTCGGACACCGCCCCGACCGCGGATCCGGCGGAACCGGCCCCGGGCGACCGGTGCGACGGCCAGGATGGTGGGCATGATCCTGCGCCTGGTCCAGGACACCGCCGCCGACGCGGAGGCCGTCCAGCACATCGCCCGCGCCTCGTTCGCGCCGCTCGCCGACACCGCCGGCCCGGCCCCGCAGGACGGGCCCCCGGTGGGCCGGCTGGCCAGGACCAGACACCTCGTCCGGACCGACCCGCAGGGCTGCTGGCTGGCGGAGAGCGACGGCGAACCGGTCGGCGCGGTGCTGTCGCTGCGCCGCGAGGGCCTCTGGATCCTGGCGCTGCTCGTGGTGCGGCCCGAGGCGCAGGGGCACGGCCTCGGCCGGCTGCTGCTGGAGCGGGCCGCCGCGTACGGGCGCGGCTGCCTGCGCGGGATGCTCTGCGTCCCGCCGTCCCCGGCGGCGGCCCGCCGGTACCGGCTGGCCGGTTTCACCCTGCACCCGGCGATGGCGCTGACCGGCCGGGTGGACCGGGCCGGGCTGCTCGACCCCGGTGACATCCCGGTGCACCCCGGCAACGCCAGCCACCGGCACCTGCTGGACTCGGTGGACCGCCGGCTGCGCGGCGCCGCGCACGGGCCGGACCACGAGCTGATGCTGGGCCACTGCGAGGAGCTGCTGATCGCCGACGCGCTGGCCGGCAGCGGCTACTGCTACCGCGACGGCGGCGAGGTGCGGCTGCTGGCCGCGACCTCGAAGCGGATCGCCGCCCGGCTGCTGCGCGAGGCGCTGGCGCGGGTGCCGGACGGCGTGGACGCCCACGTGGGGCACCTGACCGCCGAGCAGGAGTGGGCGCTGGACGTCGGCCTGGAGGTCGGGCTGAGCCCGCGGACCGTGGGCTTCCTGGGCCTGCGCGGGATGCGCCCGCCGGCGCCGTACCTGCCCGACGGCGCGCTGCTGTGACGCGACGGCCCCCCGCCGGTCGGCCGGCGGGGGGTCGGGGCGTTCGCGCGGTCGGCCGCGGGGGATCAGACCATGGTGTCCAGGATCTCCCGGACCATCGCCATCGTGGTGCCCGGGTGCAGGAAGGCGAAGCGGGCGACCGTCTCGCCGTCCCAGCCGGTCGGGGTGACGAAGCCGATCTGGTCCGCGAGCAGCTGTTGCGACCAGCGGTAGTAGTCGTCGTTGGTCCAGCCCTTGCGGCGGAAGCAGACCGCCGAGAGCTGCGGGTCGAACAGCAGCTCCAGGTGCTCGGTGTCGCGGATCAGCTGCGCGGTGTCCCGGGCCAGGGTGAGGCCGGTCTCGATGGCGTCGGTGTAGGCCTGGGTGCCGTGCACGGCCAGCGAGAACCAGAGCGGCAGGCCGCGGGCGCGCCGGGTCAGGTGGTAGGCGTAGTCGGTGGGGTTCCACTCGTCGCCCTCGGTGTGCAGCACGTCCAGGTAGGAGGCGTCCTGGGTGTGCACGGCGCGGGCGAGCTGCGGGTTGCGGTAGATCAGCGCGGCGCAGTCGAACGGGGCGAACAGCCACTTGTGCGGGTCCACCACGAAGGAGTCGGCGTGCTCGATGCCGTCGTAGCGGGCCCGGACGGAGGGGGCGAAGAGGCCCGCGCCGCCGTAGGCGCCGTCCACGTGGAACCAGAGGCCGCGCTCGCGGGCCACCTCGGAGAGGCCCTGGAGGTCGTCGATGATGCCCTCGTTGGTGGTGCCGGCCGTCCCGACGACGGCGATCACCGTCTCCGGGTTCGGGTCGGCGGCCAGGGCGGCGCGCAGCGCCTCGCCGGTGAAGCGGCGGTCGACGGTGGGGACCTTGAAGGCCTCCACGCCGATGATGTTGAAGGTGTTCTTGACCGAGGAGTGCACCTGGTCGGCGACGGCGATCCGCAGCCGGGCCTCCGGGCCGACGCCGAGCCGGCGGCGGGCGGTGTCGCGGGCGACGACCAGCGCGGAGAGGTTGCCGGCCGAACCGCCGGAGACGAAGGTGCCGCCGGCCGACTCGGGCATCCCGGCCCGGTCCGCGATCAGGCGCAGCACCTGGTTCTCTGCGGCGATGGCGCCGGCCGCCTCCAGCCAGGAGATGCCCTGCAGCGAGGCGCAGGAGACGACCATGTCGAAGAGCAGCGCGGCCTTGGTCGGCGCGCACGGGATGAACGAGAGGTAGCGCGGGCTGTCGGCGGAGATCACCGCGCGGGAGAGCTCGTGGTCGTAGAGCTTCAGCACGTCGGCCGGGTTGTTGCCGTCCGCGTTGAGCAGACCGGCCAGCTGGGTGCGCAGGTGCTCGCCGTCACCGGGGTGGTCGAGCGGAACGGGGTCGTACTGCAGCCGCTCCCGCATGTAGTCGAAAACCAGGTCGACCAGCTCGTTGTCGGGCCGGTGCATGCGGTCGGGTGCTGCGGACACGGGGGTCCCTCTCGGCTGTGGGGGTGTCGGGGGAGGTCCGGCGGCGCGGGACGTCTCACCGCTCCGCCGGATGTGATCAGCCTAGGCAGCACCGTGCCCCCGCCGCGCGTCCGAACGCGGCTGGTCAGGCAGGATTCGAGCGTCTTGGCCGGGGCCCGCGCAGGATTCCTGCGCAGGCCGCCGGGCGGCCCCGGGGGGCGGCCGCGCCGGCCCCCGGAGGGAGCGGACTGGGCCGTTCGGATTCAGCCGATGAGCTGGGAGAGCACGACCGAGGAGCGGCTGCGCTGGACGCCGGGCTCCCGCCGGATCCGCTCGATCACGGCCTCCAGGTGCCGGGTGTCGGAGGCCCGCAGGTGGACCAGGGCGTCCGGGTCGCCGGTGACCGTCCAGGCCGCGACCACCTCCGGGAACTGGCGCAGGCTCGCCAGGATCTCCTCCGGGGCGGTCCGCTCCCGGCAGTACACCTCGACGAAGGCCTCGGTCTGCCAGCCGAGCACCGAGGGGTCGAGGACGACGGTGAAGCCGCGGACCACCCCGCGCGCCCGCAGCCGGTCGATCCGGCGGCGGACGGCGGTGGCGGAGAGGTTCACCTGCACGCCGATCTCGGCGTAGGAGGCCCGGCCGTCGCTGCCCAGCCGGGCGAGCAGGAGACGGTCGGTCTCGTCGAGGGTCGCCCCGACCGTCTCGTGTGCTCGACTGCTGGTCATCGGTGCGGGGCTCCACGGGTCGTACGGGGGTCGGCGGGACGGCGGCCGCCGAAACGGTTCTGCACCATTCTGGCGGATGACAGGACCGAGTCCACCGCTGGCAGATGACGGCTCGCGGACCGTTCTCAGTCCACCAGGAGCACGATCTTCCCCCGGGTGCGGCCCTCCGCGCTGAGCGCCTGGGCGGAGCCGGCCTGCGCGAGCGGGAAGGTGGAGGCGACGGTGACGGTGAGCCGCCCGTCGTCGGCGAGCGCAGCCAGCTCCGCCAGCCCGGCGGCGTCGGGGCGGACCCAGACGTAGTGGCCGCCGAGCGCCTTCACCCGGTAGTCCGTCACCGAGGCGATCCGGGACGGGTCCGCGACCAGGGCGGCCGAGACCTCGACGGCCCCGCCGCCGACCAGGTCGAGGGCGGCGTCCACCCCGCCGGGCGCCAGGGCCCGGACCCGCTCGGCCAGGCCCTCGCCGTGGGCCACCGGCTCGGCGCCGAGGCCGCGCAGGTAGTCGTGGTTGCGCTCGCCCGCGGTGCCGATCACCCGGGCCCCGAACGCCTTGGCGATCTGCACGGCCAGGTGGCCGACGCCGCCGGCCGCGGCGTGCACCAGCACGGTCTCGCCCGCGGTCACCCGCAGCGCCCGCAGGCCCTGGAGGGCGGTCAGGCCGGCCAGCGGCAGGCCGCCGCTCTGCGCCCAGTCCAGGGCCGCGGGCCGGCGGGCCAGCGTGCGGACGGGGGCGGCGACCAGCTCGGCGTAGGTCCCGTGCTCGACGGAGTCCTTGCGCACGTAGCCGTAGACCTCGTCGCCGGGGGCGAACTCGGTCACCCCGCCGCCGACCGCCCGGACCACCCCGGCCGCGTCCCAGCCCATCACCAGGGGGAAGTGGACGTCCAGCAGGCCGTCCAGGGCGCCGTCCCGGACCCTCCAGTCCACCGGGTTCACCCCGGCCGCCCTGACCTCCACCAGTACCGAGTCCGGCCCGACCTTGGGGTCCGGGAGGTCGGTGTACTCCACCACCTCGGGGCCGCCGTAGCGGCGGATCGCGATTGCCTTCATGGACCCACCCAAACCCGGCCGGGCCCGGATACCGGTTCGGCCACGCCGAACCGCCCCATATCCCGCTTCCGGCGCCACCGAACGGGCCCGAAGCGGGAAGCGGTTCTCGTCACATCGACAGAATGGCCATCGTCAGTCTGACGCTAAGCGGTTATCATAGATAGCGTCAGATAGACGAGAAGGCTGCACCGACTGATCGGCCGCACAGAAGGGCACCCGCCCGTGACCACCACCATCACCGAGACCTACGGCGTCGACCCCACTCCGACGCCGCTCGCTCTGCTGCTGCTCGGCCGTGAGGCCGACCCGAACAGCGAGCGCGGCGTCGAGTGCCCCGGCGACCTTCCCGCCGCCTCCGACCCGGACCTCGTCGCCCGTGCGCGGGCCGCGAAGGAGGCGCTCGGGGATCGCGTCTTCATCCTGGGCCACCACTACCAGCGCGACGAGGTGATCGAGTTCGCCGATGTCACCGGCGACTCCTTCAAGCTCGCGCGCGACGCGGCCGCCCGCCCGGAGGCCGAGTACATCGTCTTCTGCGGCGTGCACTTCATGGCCGAGTCCGCGGACATCCTCACCGGCGACGCCCAGCAGGTCGTCCTGCCGGACCTCGCGGCCGGCTGTTCGATGGCCGACATGGCCACCGCCGAGCAGGTCGCCGAGTGCTGGGACGTCCTGACCGACGCCGGCATAGCCGACGTCACCGTCCCGGTCTCGTACATGAACTCCTCCGCCGACATCAAGGCCTTCACCGGCAGGCACGGCGGCACCATCTGCACCTCGTCCAACGCGAAGCGGGCCCTGGAGTGGGCCTTCGAGCAGGGGCAGAAGGTGCTCTTCCTGCCCGACCAGCACCTGGGCCGCAACACCGCGGTGCGCGAGATGGGCTTCTCGCTGGACGACTGCGTGCTCTACAACCCGCACAAGCCCAACGGCGGCCTGACCGCCGAGCAGCTGCGGAACGCCAAGATGATCCTCTGGCGCGGCCACTGCTCGGTGCACGGCCGGTTCTCGCTGGACTCGGTCAACGACGTCCGCGAGCGCATCCCCGGCGTGACCGTGCTGGTGCACCCCGAGTGCAAGCACGAGGTCGTCGCGGCCGCCGACATGGTGGGCTCGACCGAGTACATCATCAAGGCGCTGGACGCCGCCGAGCCCGGCTCCAAGTGGGCCATCGGCACCGAGCTGAACCTGGTCCGCCGGCTCGCCAAGGCGCACCCGGACAAGGAGATCGTCTTCCTGGACCGGGCGGTCTGCTTCTGCTCCACGATGAACCGGATCGACCTGCCGCACCTGGTCTGGGCGCTGGAGTCGCTGGTCGAGGGCCGGGTGCCGAACGTGATCCGGGTCGACCCGGAGACCGAGAAGCACGCCAAGGCGGCGCTGGACCGGATGCTCGCCCTGCCGTAGTCACCGCACGCCGAAGGGCGGGCTCCTCCGCACTGGAGGAGCCCGCCCTTTCGTCTGGCGCGAGACGTCCGCTACTCGGGCAATCCGGGGATCAGGCCGTCACCCTCGGCCCGCAGCAGCTCCCTGACCTGGTCGATCGTCGAGTCGGCAGCCGGGAGGATCAGGTCGGAGGGCTCCAGCGAGGCGTCCGGCAGCGGGGTGCCGAACTCCTTGACGGCGCCCAGCAGCTCCCCGAGCGCTCGGCGGAAACGCTCTTCGTCCCCCGAGTCCAGTGCGGTGACGAGCTCGTCGTCCAGCTCGTTCAGCCGGTTCAGATGGGCGTCGCCCACCGCGAACTGGCCCTCCCCCATGACCCTCATGATCATGCCGTGCGTCTCCCTGGTTCGTGGGGTGAAGCTCAGGTCACTTGTTGTAGTTGATCCGCGGGGAGTCCGGCTGGGCGTCCTGCGGCTGTCCCTTGCCCGGCTCGATGGCCTGCGGACCGGAGGCCGGCGAGCCGCCCGTCAGCTCGGCCTTCATCCGGGCCAGCTCCAGCTCGACGTCCGAACCGCCGGCGACCCGTTCCAGCTCGGCCTCGATGTCGTCCTTGCGGCCGAGACCGCTGGCGTCGTCGAGCGCGCCGGAGGCCAGCAGCTCGTCGATCGCACCGGCCCGGGCCTGCATCTGGGCGGTCTTGTCCTCGGCCCGCTGGATCGCCAGACCGACGTCGCCCATCTCCTCCGAGATGCCGGAGAAGGACTCGGCGATCCGGGTCTGCGCCTGGGCCGCGGTGTAGGTGGCCTTGATCGTCTCCTTCTTGGTGCGGAAGGCGTCGACCTTGGCCTGCAGCCGCTGGGAGGCGAGCGTGAGCTTCTCCTCCTCGGCCTGGAGCTGCTGGTACTGCGTCTCCAGGTCGGTGATCTGGGACTGCATGTTCGACTTGCGGGTCAGGGCCTCGCGCGCGAGGTCCTCCCGGCCGAGCGAGAGGGCCTTGCGGCCCTGGTCCTCGTACTTGGCGGACTGCTGCTGCAGCTGGGTCAGCTGGAGCTCCAGGCGCTTGCGCGAGGTGGCCACGTCCGCGACACCGCGACGCACCTTCTGCAGCAGCTCAAGCTGCTTCTGGTACGAATAGTCGAGCGTCTCACGGGGATCCTCCGCCCGGTCCAAGGCCTTGTTCGCCTTGGAGCGGAAGATCAACCCCATACGCTTCATGATTCCGTCGCTCATGGGCCTCGGGTGCCCCCTTCTCCGGCCTGCGGTCTTAATCTCGTTACCAGACACGACGAGTGTATGTGCAGCGAGCCCTTCGCCGCAGTGCACCTGCCTGCAACAAGACTGCTACAGCGTCCCCCTCCCGGGCCTCATCCCCGGGGTGGATCCGCCCCTCATCCCACCCATCGTCCGAAGCGGTGATCCCCTACGGGAAGACCCCCGGAAACCCGGCCGGGGGCTCGGACCGGCGCGATCGATATGCGTTTGGGTCCGAGGACACCCGTGGAAGCGGTCGCGCACCCCGTACGCTGGGGGTGTGTTCCGACGCCGTTCAGATGATGCCGCTGCCTCCGCCGCCGTGCTGGAGAAGCAGGACGAGACGACCCAGACCCGCGATCCGCAGGCGAAGAAGGGCCGGCCGACGCCCAAGCGCAGTGAGGCCGAGGCCCACCGGCGGACCAGGGTGACCGTACCCAAGGACCGCAAGGAGGCCTCCCGCCAGGCGCGCGAGCGCATGCGCAGCGAGCGCGAGAAGCAGCGCACCGCGCTGCTGGAGGGCGACGAGCGGCACCTGCCGGCCCGTGACAAGGGCCCGGTGCGCAAGTTCACCCGCGACTACGTGGACGCCCGCTGGTCGCTGGCCGAGTTCTTCCTGCCCGCCGCCGTGGTCATCCTGGTGCTCAGCATCGTCAAGGTGCCGGCCCTCCAGCTGCTCTCCACCCTGCTCTTCCTGGCCTTCTTCGTGCTGGTGGTGCTGGACTTCGTCCGCCTCGGGTTCGGCCTGCGCAAGTCGCTCACCGAGCGGTTCGCGGGCCAGAACACCCGCGGCGCGGTCGCCTACGGCCTGATGCGCATCCTGCAGATGCGCCGGCTGCGCCTGCCCAAGCCGCAGGTGCGGCGCGGAGAGAAGCCCTGACCGCCGAACCGGTGGACTCCGGCTGGGCCCCTCCCTCCTGGGAGGGGCCCGGCCTGTACGCGCTTCCGGGCCAGGGTGACGGCGGCCACGACCGGCTCGCCCAGGAGCGCCGGCTGCCCTCGCGCAGCGGTTCCTTCGCCGGCGGCACCGGCCCGTGGCTGGACCGCCTCGGCAGCCTGCGCAACCTCGTCCGGCAGGAGCTGGTCGCCCGCCAGCTCGCCGAGCAGCTGACCGGCCGCGCCGAACAGCGCGTCCTCGACATCGGCTGCGGCCAGGGCACCCAGGCCCTGCGGCTGGCGCGGGACGGCCACTACGTCACCGGGATCGACTCCGACCCGGTCGCGCTCGGCGTCGCCCAGGGGGCGCTCGCCGAGGAGCCGCCCGAGGTCCGCGGCCGGATGCAGCTGCTCAGCGGCGACGGCCACCAGTGCGGGCGCTGGTTCGGGCCGCGCAGCTTCGACGTGGTGCTCTGCCACGGCGTCCTGATGTACCTGCCGGACCCGGATCCGATGATCGCCTCGCTGGCCCGGCTGCTGGCCCCGGGCGGACTGCTCTCGCTGCTGGTCCGCAACCGTGACGCGCTGGCCCTGCGGCCCGCCGCCGCCGGGGACTGGCGGGCCGCCCTGCACGCCTTCGAGAGCGACCGCTACTACAACCGGCTCGGGCTGGCCGCCCGGGCCGACCGGCTCGCCGACCTCGCCGTCACCCTCTCCGAGGTGTCCGTGCCGCTGCGGCACTGGTACGGCGTGCGGGTCTTCACCGACAGCGCGCCCGACGACGCGGCGCCGCCGGTGGACGGCCGGCAGCTGGCCCAGCTGCTGGAGGCCGAGGAGCGGGCCGGCCGCACCGACCCGTACCGGCAGGTCGCCGCGCTGCTGCACGTCTTCGGGGCCAAGTAGCGGCCGCTCCCGAAGGCGTGCGGGCGGGCTCAGGCCTCGTGCAGGCTCATCGAGTAGACCTCCCGGCCGTCATCGAGCAGGACCGCGGTGTCCACGCCGTCCTCGGCCAGCTGCTTCCAGCTCTCCCCGATCCAGGTCTCGGCGTCCCCCTGGCCGGCGAACTCCTCCTCCTGGCCGCCGCTCGGGGCCACCACGGTGCCGTCCGCCTTCTCGTACCGCCACGTCCAGACCATGCCCGGTTCCTCCCACTGACGACCTGTGCGCTGCCTGCTGCGCGCACCTTAGCCTGCCCGGCCCGATCTTCCGTATGCCTGACCGGGGCCGCGTTGTCGGCCGGGTCGCGGCTCCCCGGCCGGCCGGGCCGGGCCCGCGCGGGGCGGGGCGCCACCGCCTTGGCAGGATGGACGGCATGGCAGCCCACCCCGCACTCCCCCGCACCCTGCTCCTCGGCGGCGCCCGCTCCGGAAAGTCCACCAGGGCCGAGCAGTTGCTCGCCCGGTACCCGGACGTGCTGTACGTGGCCACCGGCGGCGCCCGGGACGGTGACACCGAGTGGGCCCAGCGGGTGGCGCTGCACCGCGACCGGCGGCCGGCGAGCTGGCGCACCGCCGAGACCTGCGACCTGGCGGCGGTCCTGGCCGACACCGCCGACCCGGCGCCGGTGCTGATCGACTGTCTGGCGCTCTGGCTGACCGCGGTGATGGACGAGTGCGGCGCCTGGGACGACGCGGTCTGGGCGGACGGCGGCGAGGCGGCCGTCCAGCGGCGCTGCGAGGAACTCGCCCGGGCCTGGGCGGCGACCCGGCGCCCGGCGGTCGCGGTCAGCAACGAGGTGGGCATGGGCGTCGTCCCGGCCACCGCCTCGGGCCGCCGGTTCCGCGACACCCTGGGCCGGCTGAACATGGCGGTGGCCGACGCCTCGGAGCGTGTGCTGCTCGTCGTGGCGGGGCAGGTTCTGACGGTCAAGCCCGCCGCGGGCTGAACACCCGCGGCGTGTAGCCTTCCGATCGATGGACACGACCGTGGATCTCGATACGTTCTCCTCGCTCGTCGAGCGCCCCGACGAGAGCGCCCGGCGGGCCGCCGAAGAGCGCTGGCAGGCGCTGGACCGCCCGCGCGGCGGCCTCGGCCGGCTGGAGGAGCTGGGCAGTTGGCTGTCGTCCGTACAGGGCCGCTCCCCGGTGCGGCCGCTGTCGGCGCCCAAGGTGCTGCTGTTCGCCGCCGACCACGGGGTGGCGGCCCTCGGGGTGTCCCGGCTGCCCGCGCGGGGCGGCACGGCCGCCCGGGTGCGGGCGGTGCTGGACGGCACCGCGCCGGTCGCCCTGCTCGCCCGGCGCTTCGGCGCCGAGGTGCGGGTGGTGGACGTCGCGGTGGACGCGGACCCCTCCGACTTCCCGGACGAGGTCGTCGCGCACCGGGTGCGGCGCGGCTCCGGCCGGGTCGACGTCGAGGACGCGCTGAGCCCCGAGGAGACGGTCAAGGCCTTCCGGGCCGGGATGGCCGTCGCCGACGAGGAGGCCGACGCCGGGACGGACCTGATCGTCCTGGGCGACCTCGGGGTCGGCGCGACCACCGTGGCGGCCGTCCTGGTCGGCGCGCTCTGCGGCACCGACGCGGCCGCGGTGACCGGGCGCGGCTCGGGCGTCGACGACCGGGTGTGGATGGTCAAGTGCGCGACCGTCCGGGACTCGCTGCGGCGGGCCCGGCCGGTGCTGGGCGACCAGTTGGCGCTGCTCGGCGCCACCGGCGGTGCAGACTTCGCCGCGATCACCGGCTTCCTGCTGCAGGCCGCGGTCCGCAAGCTCCCGGTGGTGCTGGACGGTGTGGTCTCGGCGGCCTGCGCGCTGGTCGCGCAGCGGATCGCGTTCCGGGCGCCGGAGTGGTGGCGGGCCGGGCAGTCCACCGGCGAGCCGGCCCAGGCCAAGGCCTACGACCGGCTGACCCTGACGCCCCTGCAGGAGCAGGAGATCACCATGGGCGAGGGCGTCGGCGCGCTGATGGCGCTGCCGCTGCTGCAGGCCGCGGCGGACGCCCTGGCCGAGCACGCGCCCGCCCCGGGCACCCCGGCGGCCCCCAAGGAGCAGCCGAAGCTGCCCTCGGCCGCGGAGCTGCTCGGCCGGGTCTGACCACCCGGGGCCCGGACGGGGGCGGGTCGTCGCGGTGCGCGGCGCACCACGGTACGGATGCGAGGAACGGCGGGCCATGCAGGACGCTTCGGGACGGGAGCCGGCCCGGTGGGGCGAGGGGCTGCGGTTCGCGTTCGGCACGCTCTCCGTGCTGCGGGTGCGGGTCGAGCGGTGGGACCGCCCCGCGGCGGGCCGGGCGATGACGGCGGCCCCGGTGGTCGGCCTGACGCTCGGGGCACTGGCCGCGGGCGCGGGAGCGCTGGTGGCCTGGCGCGCGGGCGGGCCGCTCGGCGCGGTGACCGCCGTCGGCGTACTGGCCGCGCTGACCCGGGGCCTGCATCTGGACGGCCTAGCCGACGTCGCCGACGGCCTGGGCAGCGGCAAACCGGCCGAGGACGCCCTGCGCATCATGAAGCAGTCCGACATCGGGCCGTTCGGCGTACTGACCCTGGTGCTGGTGCTGCTGGCCCAGATCGCCGCACTGGCCGGCCGGTTCGACGCGTCGCCGGCCGGCGGCGCGCTCGCGGTGCTCGCCTCGGCGACGGCCGCGCGGTGCGCACTCGGCTGGGGCTGCCTGCGCCCGGTGCCGGCCGCCCGGCCGGGCGGGCTCGGCGCGATGGTGGCCGGCACCGTGCCGCCGGCCGCGGCGGTGGCGGCGACGGCCGGCTCGGCGCTGCTGCTGGCCGCCCTCGGCCTGCTCGACGGCTCGTCAGTCCTGCGGCTGCCGCTGGCCGTTGCGGTCGGCCTCGGCTGCTCATGGCTGCTGCTGCGGCGCTGCGTACGCCGGTTCGACGGCATCACCGGGGACGTCCTCGGCGCGATGGCGGAGACCGCCGCGACCGGCACCCTGGTCACCCTCGCGCTGATGGGCTGAGACCCGCCGCCGGCCCCCGCTCCCGGCGTTGGGACACCGGGCGGCGCGTGATCCCAGCATGCGGACTACCATGCGTGGAGCACCGCAGCCCTGCACCGTCGCAGGTCCGGCCCGGCCGACGCGCGTCGAGGAGCCGGGGCTTCTGGTGTGTGCGGCCGCCGTGACCGGTGGACGCACGCGCCAGGGGCCCCGGACCCGGCCCGCTCCGGCGGGACGGCCCGCAGTGGCGGCCCCGGGCTGCGCCGGTGCGGCAGCCGTGCCGTGACCGGTGCCGTGGACCGCGATAGAACAGGACGCATTACGTGACTGCATTGTCTGTGAGCACCTCCTCCGCCGCCTCGCTGCGCGCGGACGCCGTGGTGATCGGTGTGGCGAAGGGCCCGAAGGGCATCGTGCTGGCGCCGGGCGCCGAGGCCGTGAGCGAGGCGTTCGAGGGCAAGCTGGCCGAGGTCCTCAGCACCCTGGGCGCGACCGGCGCCGAGGGCGAGGCCGTCAAGGTCCCCTCCCCCGCCGGCCTGAAGGCCGCGCTCGTGCTCGCGGTCGGCCTCGGCGAGGCCGCCGACGCCGGCTACGGCCTGGAGACGCTGCGCCGCGCCGCCGGTGTCGCCGCCCGCACCCTGGGCGGCAGCAAGAAGGCCGCGCTGGCCCTGCCGGCCGAGTCCGCCGACGAGGTCGAGGCGGTCGCGCTGGGCGGCCTGCTCGGCGCCTACTCCTTCGGCACCTACAAGGGCAACGGCAGCGCCAAGGAGCCGGTCGGCGAGCTCGTGCTGCTGACCGTCCGCAAGGGCAGCAAGGACGCCAAGGCCGCCGTCGAGCGCGCCGTCGTCCTCGGCGAGGAGATGAACCGCGCCCGCGACCTGGTCAACACCGCGCCGAACGACCTGAACCCCAAGGGCTTCGCCGCGATCGCCCAGGCGGCCGGCAAGGAGCACGGCCTCAAGGTCGAGGTGCTGGACGAGAAGGCGCTGCTCAAGGGCGGCTTCGGCGGCCTGCTCGGCGTCGGCAACGGCTCGGCCAACCCGCCGCGGCTGGTGAAGGTGGCCTACACCCACCCGAAGGCCAAGGCGAGCCTGGCGTTCGTCGGCAAGGGCATCACCTACGACTCGGGCGGCATCTCGCTGAAGCCGGCCGGCCACAACGAGACCATGAAGTGCGACATGGCCGGCGCGGCCGCGGTGTTCGCCGCCGTCGTCTCCGCCAAGCGCCTGGGCCTCGCCGTCAACGTCACCGCCTGGCTGGCGCTGGCCGAGAACATGCCGTCGGGCACCGCCACCCGCCCGGGTGACGTGCTGCGCATGTACGGCGGCAAGACCGTCGAGGTGCTGAACACCGACGCCGAGGGCCGCCTGGTGCTGGCCGACGCCATCGTGCGCGCCGGCGAGGAGAACCCGGACGTGATCGTCGACGTGGCGACGCTGACCGGCGCGATGATGCTGGCGCTGGGCAGCCGCACCTTCGGCGTGATGGCCAACAACGACGAGCTGCGCGAGACCCTGCACACCGTCGCGGGCGAGGCCGGCGAGCAGTCCTGGCCGATGCCGCTGCCGGCCGAGCTGCGCAAGGGCATGACCGAGTCGACCATCGCCGACCTGGCCAACATGGGCGAGCGGATGGGCGGCGGCCTGGTGGCCGGCCTGTTCCTCAAGGAGTTCGTGGCCGAGGGCATCGACTGGGCCCACCTGGACATCGCCGGCCCCGCCTTCCACGAGGGCGCGCCGTTCGGCTACACCCCCAAGGGCGGCACCGCGAGCGCGGTGCGCACCCTGGTCCGCTTCGCCGAGCGGACCGCGGCGGGCGACAAGGCCTGATCCGGGGTTCGAACGGACGGGGTCCCGCGCACTCGCGCCGGACCCCGTCCGCGTTCCCGGGGCCGGCCCGCCCCCGGCGGGTGTCCGCCCACCCGCGGCGCTGTTACCTGCGAGTAGAAGGCGGGGACCAGTCCGCACCTCTGTTCGCTGCGGGCGAAACTTTGTTCCACAGTGCGGAACCGGGGGCGGGCCGGACCGCGCCAAAGGCCGCTCCCGCCGCTGTCAAGCCCGCATTGAGCTGCGATGATGCCCTTCGGTCGGGGCTGTTCCCGCCCCTGTGACCGCCCTTCGGGACACCCCTGGGGTGGACCCGGACATCAGCTGCCGTGAACAAGTGCGAAGATGTATTTCCGGCACGACTGGGCGCCCCACAAAGGCTTCCGACCCACCGGACCGCGACCGGCCCGGCGACCCACCCCATTGCATGGAGGACGTGACGTGGCGAACGACGCCAGCACCGTTTTCGACGTAGTCATTCTCGGAGGCGGAAGCGGCGGTTACGCCGCGGCGCTCCGCGCCGCTCAGCTGGGTCTGAGCGTCGCCCTGGTCGAGAAGGGTGAGCTGGGCGGCACCTGCCTGCACCGCGGCTGCATCCCGACCAAGGCACTGCTGCACGCCGCCGAGATCGCGGACGAGACGAAGGAGGCCGCCGAGTTCGGCGTTCTGGCCACCTTCCAGGGCATCGACATCAACGGCGTCCACAAGTACAAGGACGACGTCATCGCCGGCCTGTACAAGGGCCTGCAGGGCCTGGTCGCCTCCCGCAAGGTGACCTTCATCCAGGGCGAGGGCAAGCTCTCCTCGCAGACCTCGGTGGACGTCAACGGCCAGCGCGTCGAGGGCCGCCACATCGTCCTCGCCACCGGCTCCGTGCCGAAGTCGCTGCCGGGCCTGACCATCGACGGCGACCGCGTGATCTCCTCGGACCACGCGCTCAAGCTCGACCGCATCCCGAAGTCCGCCGTGATCCTCGGCGGCGGCGTGATCGGCGTCGAGTTCGCCTCGGTCTGGAAGTCCTTCGGCGTCGACGTCACCATCGTCGAGGCGCTGCCGCACCTGGTCCCGCTGGAGGACGAGAACTCCTCCAAGCTGCTGGAGCGCGCGTTCCGCAAGCGCGGCATCAAGTTCGAACTGAAGGCCCGCTTCTCCGGTGTCGAGTACACCGAGACCGGCGTGCGCGTCTCCACCGAGAACGGCAAGCAGATCGACGCCGACCTGCTGCTCGTGGCCATCGGCCGCGGCCCGGTCTCGGCCGGCCTCGGCTACGAGGAGAACGGCGTCGCGATGGACCGCGGCTACGTGCTCGTCGACGAGTACATGCGCACCAACGTGCCCACCATCTCCGCCGTCGGCGACCTCGTCCCGACCCTGCAGCTGGCCCACGTCGGCTTCGCCGAGGGCATCCTGGTCGCCGAGCGCGTGGCCGGCCTCAAGGCCGTGCCGATCGACTACGACGGCGTCCCGCGCGTGACCTACTCCAACCCCGAGGTGGCCTCCGTCGGCATCTCCGAGGCCAAGGCCGTCGAGCTGTACGGCAAGGAGAAGGTCGTCACCCTCAAGTACAACCTGGCCGGCAACGGCAAGAGCAAGATCCTGAAGACCGCCGGCGAGATCAAGCTCGTCCAGGTCAAGGACGGCGCCGTGGTCGGCGTCCACATGGTCGGCGCCCGGATGGGCGAGCAGGTCGGCGAGGCGCAGCTGATCTACAACTGGGAGGCTCTGCCGGCCGAGGTCGCGCAGCTCATCCACGCCCACCCGACCCAGTCCGAGGCCCTGGGCGAGGCGCACCTGGCGCTGGCCGGCAAGCCGCTGCACGCGCACGACTGATCACGCCCCACTCCCCCCATTCCAGTACGCAAGACTTGATAGGAGTCGCTGAAACCATGGCGGTCTCAGTAACACTGCCCGCGCTGGGCGAGAGCGTTTCCGAGGGCACCGTCACCCGTTGGCTGAAGGCCGAGGGTGAGCGTGTGGAGGTCGACGAGCCGCTGCTCGAGGTCTCCACCGACAAGGTCGACACCGAGATCCCGGCCCCGGCCTCGGGCATCCTGGCCTCGATCAAGGTCGGCGAGGACGAGACCGTCGAGGTCGGCGCCGAGCTGGCGGTCATCGACGACGGCTCCGGCGCGCCGGTCCCCGCCGCGGCCCCGGCCGCCGAGGCCGCTCCGGCCGCCGCCCCGGCCCCGGTCGCGGAGGCGCCCGCCGCCCCCGCCCCGGCCGCCGAGGCTCCGGCTCCGGCCGCTCCGGCCGCTCCGGCCGCCGCGCCGGCCGCCGACGCCACCCCGGTGCTGCTCCCCGCGCTGGGCGAGTCTGTCACCGAGGGCACCGTCACCCGCTGGCTGAAGGCCGAGGGTGAGACGGTCGAGGTCGACGAGCCGCTGCTCGAGGTCTCCACCGACAAGGTCGACACCGAGATCCCGTCGCCGGTCGCCGGTGTCGTGGTGAAGATCCTGGTCGGCGAGGACGAGACCGCCGAGGTCGGCGCCCAGCTCGCGCTGATCGGCGCCCCGGGCGCGACCCCGGCCGCCGAGGCTCCGGCTCCGGCCGCCGCCCCGGCTGCCGCTCCCGCACCGGCCCCGGCACCGGCCGCGGCTCCGGCCCCGGCCCCGGCTCCGGCCGCCCCGGTGGCCCCGCCGGCCCCCGTCGCCGCCCCGGCCCCCGTCGCCGCTCCGGCTCCGGCTGCCCCGGTCGCGCCGGCTCCGGCCGCTCCGGTCGCCGCCCCGGCTCCGGCCGCCGACAGCGGTGACGCCTACGTCACCCCGCTGGTGCGCAAGCTCGCCGCCGAGCAGGGCGTCGCCCTGGCCTCCGTCACCGGCACCGGTGTCGGCGGGCGCATCCGCAAGCAGGACGTCATCGCCGCCGCCGAGGCCGCGAAGGCCGTTCCGGCCCCCGCCGCTGCCGCCCCGGCCGCCGCGCCGAAGGCCGCCGCCGCGCCGTCCCCGCTGCGTGGCCAGACGGTCAAGATGACCCGCATCCGCAAGGCCATCGGCGACAACATGCTGAAGGCCCTGCACGAGCAGGCCCAGCTGACCAGCGTCGTCGAGGTGGACGTCACCAAGGTCATCTCGCTGCGCGGCAAGGCCAAGGACGCCTTCCTCGCCCGCGAGGGCGTGAAGCTGTCCCCGATGCCGTTCTTCGTCAAGGCCGCCGCCCAGGCGCTGAAGAGCCACCCGGTGATCAACGCCCGCATCAACGAGGCCGAGGGCACCGTCACCTACTTCGACTCCGAGAACATCGGGATCGCGGTGGACTCCGAGAAGGGTCTGATGACCCCGGTCATCAAGGGTGCGGGCGACCTCAACATCGCCGGCATCTCGAAGAAGACCGCGGAGCTGGCCGGCAAGGTCCGCGGCAACAAGATCACTCCGGACGAGCTGTCCGGCGCGACCTTCACCATCAGCAACACCGGTTCGCGCGGTGCGCTGTTCGACACCGTCATCGTGCCGCCGAACCAGGTCGCCATCCTGGGCATCGGCGCGACGGTCAAGCGCCCGGTCGTCATCGAGGCCGACGGCGGCACCGCCATCGGCATCCGTGACATGACCTACCTGTCGCTCTCCTACGACCACCGCCTGGTGGACGGCGCCGACGCCGCCCGCTTCCTGGTGGCCGTCAAGGAGATCCTGGAGGCCGGCGAGTTCGAGGTCGAGCTCGGCCTCTGAGCCGGCCGCCACGGCAGCCCACGGCAGTACGGAACCCCGCGTCGTCCCCGGACGGCGCGGGGTTCCGCGTTGGCGCCCGGCCGCCCGGCAGCGGCCTCGGTACCCGTACTCCCCCGGCGCGGCCCGCGTTTCGCCGGGCCATCGCATGCGATCGCGCGGGCGAACAGGGATGCTGGAGCGGTGATGGACGAGACCGACTTCTGGCAGATCATCGACGACACCCGGGAGGACGCCGACGGCGACCCCGACGAGCAGGCGGAACGGCTGGTGGAACGGCTCGTCCAACTGACCCCGGACGACGTCATCGACTTCGCCCGGCTCTTCGAGGCCCGGTTCCAGCGCGCCTACCGGACCGACCTGTGGGGCGCGGCCCACCTGCTGCTGGACGGCGCCTCCGAGGACACCTTCGACTACTTCCGCTGCTGGCTGATCGGCCAGGGGCGGGAGGTGTTCGAGGGCGGCCTGCACGAGCCGGACGATCTGGCCGACCTGCTCCCGGAGTTCGACGAGGAGGAGGACGGCGAGGCCGAGGACCTGGGCTACGCGGCCGACGAGGCGTACGAGCAGTTGACCGGGCTGCCGCTGCCCGAGGTGGGCGACCGGCAGCCCGCGCGGCCGGCCGGCGCCGCGCTGGACTTCGAGGACCCGGACACGATGGCGAAACGGTTCCCCAAGCTCTGGGAGCGGTACGGGGACTGACCCGGGAGCGGTACCGGGAGCGGCCCGGCGGGAGGTCCGGCCCGGCGGGAGGTCCGGCCCGGTGGCGGCCGGAACGCCGGAGCGGGTGCCCGAGCGGGTGGCTCGGACACCCGCTCGGGGTGCCGGTGGCGTCGGACGCCCGGGCTCAGGTGCCGGAGCCGGAGCCGCTGCCGTCCTGCTTGATGCCCTTGAGGATCTGGTCGAGCACGGTGGGATCGGGTGCGCCCGCGGCGTCGTCGACCCCGCCCTCGAAGGCCACGAAGCCACCGCCCTTGGCCGGGACGGCCGCCAGCAGGATGTAGCCCTTGGTGCCGTCCGAGGTGGTGATGTGCCACCGCACCGCGTAGCCGGAGACGCCCGCCACGGTGGTGTTGGCGGAGCCCGCGTCGGTGTGCGAGGTGATCCCGGTGAAGATCGCCGCCGCGTAGGTGGGCATCGCCGCCTCCGCCGCCGCCCGGGCCGAGGCTCCCGGGATGGTGTCCTTCTCCACCGAGAACTGGCCCCTGATGCAGGAGCCGCCGCCCGGGCAGGTGTAGCGGCCGCTGCCCAGGAAGACCGTCGAGTGCGTGGTGTCGGTCTGCGAGTCCCAGCCCTGGAAGATCGGCACCGTGATGGAGTGCTGGGCGTCCGCGGCGGTGTCCTTGACCACCGGCACCGGCGGCAGGCTGGGGGCCGGCGTGGGCGTGGGCGCGGGTGTGCGCGTGGTCGGGCCGGGGCTCGGCGTCCGGCTCGGGGTGTCGGTGACGGTGACCGTCGGCACCGGCTCCGGGTCGGCCTTGGGATCGCCGCCGCTGTTGAGGGCGATCGCGGCGACCACGCCGACCACGGCCAGCACGCCGACCACGATCCCCACGACCGCGCCCGGCTTCATCCGGCCGGGGGGCGGCGGCGACGGCGGATAGCCGCCCTGCGGGTAGCCGTAGGCCTGCTGGTCCGGCGTCGGGTAGCCGTAGCCGGGCGTGCCCTGCTGGGGCGCGCCGTAGCCGTACGCGGGCGGCGGGGAGACCGGGGCGGGCTGCTGCGGGGTCTGCCAGGAGACCTGGGTCGGGGCGTCGGCGAGCCCGCCGCCGCCCGCCTGGAGGGGGCGGACGTCGCTGGTCCAGGCGTTGCCGTCCCACCAGCGCTCATGACCGGGCGTGCCGTCCGCACCCGGTACCGGGTACCACCCGGGAGGCGTCGAGTTGCTCACGGCCGTACGGTACCCGGCGCGGCACTGCTCCAGACAGGTTGGGTTTGTCACGAGTCTGCACCACCCGGGGGACCCTGATCTGACGTCCCGTCAGCGACTCGGGCCCCGGGAGGCGGCACGCGGCCCACCCGCCGCGCCGGAGGGGGCGACGGGCGACCCGCCAGGCGCGGGAGGGCGGAGCGCGGGGTCAGCCGAGCAGTGAACGGGCCATCCAGATGTCGTCCACGTACCGGCCGTCGATCAGGAACTCCTCGGCGAGCGAACCCTCGACCACGAAGCCGCAGGCCTCGTAGAGGCGGCGGGCCGGGGCGTTGTGCCCGAGCACCCGCAGGGTGATCCGGCGCGCCCCCTGCTCCGCGGCGGCCGCACAGCCCGCCTCCACCAGCGCCCGGCCGACGCCCCGGCCGCGGGCCCCGGAGGAGACCGCCAGTCCCTGGATCTGCCGCACGTGCCCGTTACTGGCCAGCGGGGTGGGCGGAACCACCCGGATGTAGCCGACGATCCGGCCGTCCAGCAGGGCGAGCAGGAACTGGTCCGGGGTGTGGCGCTCGTCGAACACGGTGTCCCCCTCGGCCGGCTGCGGGGCGACGTCGCTCTGCCAGGACCAGGCGGCCCGGTTGAGCGCGGAGAGTTCCTTCTCGTCCTCGGTCTGCGCGGGACGGATGATCAGATCTTCGGCGTGCATGCGCGCCATGCTAGTCAGCCGCGCCCGGGGTGGATACGGAGTTCCGGCCGCCGGAAACTGCGAGGATGGGCCCATGCGCATCGCGGTCACAGGATCCACGGGATTGATCGGCTCGACACTCGTCCGCTCGCTGCTGGCCGACGGCCACGAGGTGGTCCGGCTGGTCCGGCACCGCTCCAGAACCGGTCCGCGGCCGGACGGGACGACGGCGATCGGCTGGAACCCGCTGCTGGGCCAGGTGGACCGGGCCGGGCTGGCCGGCGTCGAGGCGGTGGTGCACCTGGCGGGCGCCGGGGTCGGCGACCGCCGCTGGACCGACGCGTACAAGCGGGAGATCCGGGAGAGCCGGGTGCTCGGCACCGAGACGCTGGCCGTCGCGATGGCCGAACTCGACAAGCCGCCCCGGGTCTTCGTCAGCGCCTCGGCCGTCGGCTACTACGGCCAGACCGGCGACCGGGTGATCGACGAGGACTCGCCCGCCGGGGACGACTTCCTCGCCGAGGTCTGCGTCGAGTGGGAGGCCTCCGCGCGGCCCGCCGAACGGGCCGGGATCCGGGTGGTCCACCCGCGCACCGGGCTGGTGCTCTCGGCCGCGGGCGGGGCCGGCGGTCGGCTCTTCCCGCTGTTCCGCCTGGGGCTCGGCGGACGGCTCGGCGACGGCCGGCAGTACTGGAGCTTCATCTCACTGGCGGACGAGGTCGCCGCACTGCGGTTCCTGATCGACCGCGACGACCTGAGCGGCGCGTTCAACCTCAGCGCGCCGGAGCCGGTCACCAACGCCGAGCTGACGGCGGCGCTCGGCCGGGTGCTGAAGCGGCCGACGCCGTTCCCGGTGCCGGAGGCGGCGCTCAAGACGGTGCTGGGCGAGCTGGCCGTCGAGGTGACCGGCAGCCACCGGGTGGTACCGCGGCGGCTGCTGGAGGCCGGCTTCCGCTTCGAGCACCCGGACGTGGACTCGGCGGTGCGGGCGGCACTGTAGCGGCGGGGCGGCGTCGCGGCGGTTCCACGGGGTGGCGGCACTGTGGCGACGGGGACGTGCGGGCGCGGCGGTGCCGTCGCCGCGGGGCGGCAGGGAGGCGGCCGCTCCGGGCGGCCGCGGGGTGCGCGCGGAGCGGGCGCGTCCGGTAGGGCGCCTGCGGTAGGCCGAGTGGTCCGGGCGCGGATGCCCCGCCCGGGCCGCCCGCGTACGCCCGCTACGGCATCAGCCCTGGCCGGGGGCATATGCCGAGCGGGGTCGGGAGGGGCTCCGGGAGGGGGCGCACGGGAGCACGAACCAGGCGCGCCGCACGCCCCTGGTGACGGTGCGCGCCCATGGAGCCCGAACAGGACCACTTGCGGGCACCGTGTGTGACCGCGCCCCCACCGCATGCTGTCGAACCCTCCCCGGGACCCGGATAGGGCCCGGTGTGCTTGTCTGACGCTCGTACTGACTGGGCATCACACCGTCGGACCGTGTCCCGGCACCCCGCTGCCTGCGTCGGCCGAAGCTCCGGGACCAGGGAGGGAGCACGCCAGTGCCCACATACGACTTCACCCGCCGCACCCGCCGACAGTCCGATCCGGACGTCGTCGTGGTGGGGGCCGGACTCGCGGGCCTGGCCGCCGCCCGCGCGCTCACCGGCTACGGCCTGACCGTCCAGGTCCTGGAGGCCTCGGGCCGGATCGGCGGCCGGATGGCCACCCGCGAGCTGGACGGCTTCCGGCTCGACCACGGCAGCCAGTTGCTGAACACCGCGTACCCCGAGCTGAGCCGGGCCCTCGACCTGGACCGGCTCGGTCTGCACCCGCTCGCGCCCGGCGTGCTCGTGCACAGCGGGGGCCGCCGCTACCGCGCCGGGGACCCGCAGTTGACCGCCGCCCGCCAGGCGGCCTCCCGGGCCCCGCTGGGCAGTCCGCTGGACAAGGCCCGGCTGGGCAGCTGGCTCAGCCGGCTGGCCGCCACCCCGGCCGGCCGACTGCAGGCCCGGCCGGAGACCACCACCGCCCGCGCCCTCGGCGAACGCGGGCTCGCCCCGCGCACCGTCGACGGCTTCCTGCGGCCGCTGCTCGGCGCCCTGCTCAGCGATCCGGCCCTGGGCACCAGCAGCCGGATCGCCGACCTGGTGCTGCGCTGCTACGCGCGCGGCCGCCTCTGTCTGCCCGCCGACGGGATCGCGGCCGTCCCGGCCCAGGTGGCCGCCGCCCTGCCGGCCGACACCCTGCGGTCCGGCGTGCGGGTCACCTCGATCGCGGCCGACGGCGTGGAGACCGCCGGCCACGGCCGGATCGGCGCCCAGGCCGTCGTGGTGGCGACCGACGCACGCTCGGCCGCCGCGCTCCTGCCCGGGCTGCGGCTGCCGGACTTCCACCCCGTCACGACCTTCTACCACGCCGCCGACCGGGCGCCGATCGGCGAGGCCGTCCTGCTGCTGGACGGCGACCGCCCGAACGGCCACCCGCCGCTGGTCTCGCACTCCCTGGTGCTCAGCGAGCTGCACCACTCGTACGCCCCGCCCGGGCAGGCCCTGATCGCCACCACCGTGCTGGGGCGGCGCTCCTTCGACTCCGGCGGGCCCGCCGCGCTCGAACCCGCGGTGCGGGCCCGGCTGGCGGAGCTGTACGGCGTCCCGACGAAGGGCTGGCAGTTCCTGAGCGTGCGCCACGTCCCGGACGCGGTGCCGGCCATGCCGCCGCCGCACAACAACCGCCGCCCGGTGCGCCTGCTGGCCGGGCTGTACGTCTGCGGCGACCACCGGGACACCAGCAGCGTCCAGGGCGCCCTGGTGTCGGGGCGGCGGGCGGCCCTGGCCGTGGCGCGCGACCTCGGGCTGCCGGTCTCCGCCCGGGAGGCGGAGGCGGCGGCGTAACACGCGGCCGCCGGGCTGCCGGGACGGCATGCCACAGCGTGCCAGTATGCCGATATGACCGCTAATCGGACGTTTTCCGTCCAGGACCCCGGGCCCCTCGCCCGGTGAGCGCCGACTGCCGGATCGACCCGCTCGCACTGATCCTGATCCCGGCCGCCGCCGTGGCCGCCCCGCTGCTGGCCGATCGGCTGCTGCGGTGGGTCGCCGTGCCCACGGTGGTGTTCGAGATCGTGCTCGGCGTCCTGATCGGCCCCGACGTCCTGGACTGGGCGCAGGTCGACGGGCTGGTCGACGCGCTCTCCGAGTTCGGCCTGGCGATGCTGATGTTCCTGGCCGGTTACGAGATCGACTTCGCCAAGCTGCGCGGCGGCCCGCTGAAGCGGGCGGGCGCCGCGTGGCTGGTGTCCCTGGTGGTGGCCCTCGGCGTGGGCGCCATGGTCAACCGGGACCCGCTGAACGGCGCCTTCGCCGGGCTCGCGCTCACCACCACCGCGCTCGGCACCATCCTGCCGATCCTGCGCGACTCCGGGGAGCTGCCGACGCCGTTCGGCTCGCTGGTGATGGCCACCGGCGCGGTCGGCGAGTTCGGGCCGATCATCGCGGTCGCGATCCTGCTCAGCGGCAACAGCCCGGCCAGGACCGCCGTCATCCTGGCCGTCTTCGCGGTGATCACGACGGCCGCCGTCGGCTTCGCCCGGCGGCCCCGGCCGGACTGGGTGACCCGGCTGATCCGCCGAACCCTGCGCACCTCCGGCCAGTTCGCGATCCGCACGGTGATCCTGGTGCTGACCGCGATGGTGTCCGCCGCGGTCTGGCTCGACCTGGACATGCTGCTCGGCGCCTTCACCGCCGGGATCGTCTCCCATCTGCTGCTGACCGACGTGCCCGAGGCCACGGAGGAGGTCATCGAGGCCAAGCTGGAGGGCATCGGCTTCGGCTTCCTCGTGCCGGTGTTCTTCGTGGTCAGCGGGATGAAGTTCGACCTGGAGGCGCTGCTCCGGGAACCGGGCAGCCTGCTGCTCGTCCCGGTGTTCCTGCTGCTGCTCCTGGCCGTGCGCGGACTGCCGGCGGCCCTCCTCGCCCCGATCGGGCTGGGCCGCCACGACCGGGCGGCGCTCGGCCTGTACGGCGCGACCGCGCTGCCGCTGGTCGTGGTGATCACCACGATCGAGGTGGACGCCGGGCACCTGCCGTCCTCCACCGCGGCCGCGCTGGTCGGCGCGGGCATGCTCTCCGTCCTGGCCTTCCCGCTGCTCGCCCAGCGGCTGCGCGGGAGCGCCCGCCCACCGGCCGCCGGGGGCGACCGGCAGCGGGTCAACGCCGAGAGCTGGTAGCCGCCGCGGCGGGCCGGCCGGGCCGGCCGGGCGGCCCGCCGCGGGCCCTCGTCAGATCACCCCCGCCTGGCGCGCCGTCTCCTCGAAGGCGCGGGCCACCGGACTGCCCCGGTAGGGGGTGAGCCGGCGGTGGAAGTCCCGGACGTACTCCAGCGAACGGGCCGAGCGCATCTCCCCGGCCGCCCGCAGCGCGTCGGTGGCCATGGTGCACGCCTCGTCCAAGTCCCCCATGCCGAGCCGGGCGGTGGCCAGCACCATCCGGCAGAAGATCCGGCTGCGGGCGTAGGCGGGCGAGCGCAGCCGCAGGGACTTCTCGGCGTGCTGCGCCGCCGTCCGCCACTGCTGGAGGTCCCGGTAGCAGTGGGCGAACTCGTCGGAGAGCTGCGCCTCGTCGAAGTAGCGCGCCCAGGAAGGCAGTTCGTCGCCGGCCCGGGCGCCGGCCAGGGCCCGCTCGGAGCGGACCAGGGCGGTGGTGCAGGAGCGGACGTCGCCCAGCAGGCCGTGGCCGCGCGCCTCGGCGGCGTGCAGCAGCGACTGCACGGTGGGCGGCACGGCGGTGCCCACGCCCTGCTGGGCGACCCGGGCCAGCTGGACCGCCTCCCGGCCGTGGCCCAGGTGGACGGCCTGCTGGCTCATCGTCACCAGGATGTAGCCGCCGAGCGCGCGGTCCCCGGCGGCCTGGGAGAGCCGCAGGGCCTGGACGAAGTAGCGCTGGGCCAGACCGTGCGCGGCGATGTCGAAGGACGTCCAGCCGGCGAGCCTGGTCAGGTCGGCGACGGCCCCGAAGAGCGCCCGCCCGATCTGCTCGCCGTAGCGGCCGCGCAGCATCGGCTCGGCCTCGCTCTCCAGGTAGCGGACCAGCGCCTGGCGGGCGTGCCCGCCGCCGTAGGCGTGGTCCAGCGCGCGGAAGAGGTCCCCGACGGCGCGGATGGCGGCGATGTCGCCCCGGCCGACGCGCAGGGCGGGCCTCGGCTCGCGGGCCGGGTCGGTGTACGGCGGTTCGACGGCGGTCGGCGGCCGACGGCTCTGGGTCGGCACTCGGCCGAGCGCGGCGGCCGAGGCGGCCGGGGCCGGCGGTGCGCCGGCGCCGCCGCGGGCCGGGCGGGCGGGGGACGCTCCGGGCGCCGCGGCGCGCGCCTGGGGTGCGGACGGCCCGCCGGGCGCCGGGCCGGCGGCGGTGTCCGGCCGGGGCAGCGTGGAGCCGTCCCTGGCGACCCGCTCGTCGGTGCGGCCGATCAGCCAGTCCCGGCTGGGGACGACCAGGCCGGCCGGGGTGAAGGCGATCCGGCGCAGCTCGGACTGCGGGCCGTTGTCCTTGCGCCACATGCTCGCCACGATGTCCACCGCCTCCTGCGGCGTCTCGGCGAACTCCAGGCCGGCGTAGACCGGGGCGCAGGCGTCCAGTCCGAGGTCCTGGGCGGTGAGCCGGCGGCCGAGCCGGCGGGTGAACACCTCGGCGATCAGCGCCGGGGTGGCCCCGCGCGGCTGCTGGCCGCGGAGCCAGCGGGTGACCGAGGTCTTGTCGTACCGCAGGTCCAGGCCGTGCTCCAGGCCGAGCTGGTCGACCCGGCGGGCCAGGCCGGCGTGCGAGAAGCCGGCCTCCTCGATCAGGGCGGCCAGCTGGCCGTTCTGCGGAGCCGGACCGGTGCTCACCGCGGCCGGTGGCGGGGCGGGCGCGGGTGCGACGGGCGCGTCCGCGGGCGCCGGGGCGCTCCGGTGCCGTGCGGTCGTGACCTGCGCGGGCAGCCGCATATCGTCGGCGGCCGGGGCCTCGGGGGCGTCCGGAAGGGCCCGGCCGACCGGACCTCGGTGCTGGTCGAGCGGGTCGAGCGGTCCGTACGCCGGGCTGTCGGTTGCAGGCCGTTGGGGCATAGTCAGTCAACACCTCTCGGACGCCGTACCGGCTCCACCAGCACTTCGGCTGCCTGTGGCGGCGCCCCCTGTCGGGAATCGGCGTGAATGTAGCGAGCATTCGGGCGCTATGGGCGGTTCTGACCGAGCAATCCTCCGAACGGGTGAAGCATCGGCGCCCATTGTGGGGAAGCCCGAGCGGCACGGGTTTGGCCCGGGGCGGCCGAACCGCCGATCGGCCCTCGTAGCGGTGACCACCACAGGGCGCCCGGCCGCTGTGGTACGCCATCACATGGGAGCCGGGCCGCCGACTTCCTACCGTTCTCGGCCATGGACACCACTTCAGCCCGCCCGCTCGACGGCCGTACGGCCCTGGTCACCGGGGCCGCCTCGGGCATCGGCCGGGCCTGCGCCGAAGCCTTCGCGGAGGCCGGCGCCCGGGTCTACGTCGTCGACCTCGCGGCCGCCCCGGCCCGGGAGCTCGCCGAGCGGATCGGCGGCGTGGCGCACGTCGCCGACCTCGCCGACCCGGAGGCGGTGGAGGCGCTGCCGGACGACGCCGACATCGTGGTCAACAACGCCGGCCTCCAGCACGTCGCGCCCGTCCACGAGTTCCCGATCGAGCGCTTCACCCTGATCCAGCGGGTGATGGTCGAGGCCCCGTTCCGCATCCTGCGCCGCACCCTGCCCCACATGTACGCGCGGGGCTGGGGGCGGGTGGTCAACATCTCCTCCGTGCACGGCCTGCGGGCCAGCGCCTTCAAGTCGGGCTACGTGACGGCGAAGCACGCCCTGGAGGGTCTGAGCAAGACGGTCGCGCTGGAGGGCGCGCCCCACGGCGTCACCAGCAACTGCGTCAACCCGGGGTACGTGCGCACCCCGCTGGTGGAGCGGCAGATCGCCGACCAGGCGCTCGCGCACGGCATCCGCGAGGACGAGGTGGTGGAGCAGATCATGCTCGACCGGCCCGCCGTCAAGCGGCTGATCGAACCCGACGAGGTGGCGCAGCTGGCCCTCTGGCTCTGCTCCGCGCACGCCTCCTACATCACCGGCGCCAGCCTCCCCGTCGACGGCGGCTGGACGGCCCGCTGATGCCCCCGCACCCCACTCCCCCCTTCGAGGTGACCCCGCCCATGGCCAGTTCCCCCGCCGTCGCGAGACCAGGCTCCCCC
Organism: Kitasatospora sp. NPDC001603; assembly: GCF_040298365.1. NCBI lineage: Bacteria > Bacillati > Actinomycetota > Actinomycetes > Kitasatosporales > Streptomycetaceae > Kitasatospora > Kitasatospora sp. NPDC001603. The sequence continues at coordinate 78,902 of NZ_JBEPAA010000003.1, read as the reverse complement.
CTCTGGAAGGTGGTCGGTGCCAGCCTCATCGGCACCACCATCGAGTGGTACGACTACTTCCTCTACGGCACGGCCGCGGCGCTCGTGTTCGGCAAGGTGTTCTTCCCGGCGAGCGATCCGCTGACCGGGACCCTGCTCGCCTTCCTCACCTACGCGATCGGCTTCGCCGCCCGGCCGCTGGGCGCGCTGGTCTTCGGGCACTTCGGCGACCGGGTCGGCCGCAAGCGGCTGCTGGTGGTGAGCCTGCTGCTGATGGGCGGCTCGACCACGCTGATCGGCCTGCTGCCGACGTACCACCAGATCGGCGCCGCCGCGCCGGTGCTGCTGACCGTGCTGCGGCTGGTGCAGGGCTTCGCGCTCGGCGGCGAGTGGGGCGGCGCGGTCCTGCTGGTCTCCGAGCACGGGGACGCGCGCAGGCGTGGCTTCTGGGCGTCCTGGCCGCAGGGCGGCGCCCCCGCGGGCAACCTGCTGGCGGCGGGCGTGCTGTCGCTGCTCACCACCGTGCAGTCGGACGCCACCTTCCTGTCCTGGGGCTGGCGGGTGCCGTTCCTGCTGTCGGCGCTGCTGGTGGCGGTGGGCATGTGGATCCGGCTGGCGGTGGACGAGTCGCCGCTGTTCCAGCAGGCGCTGGCGGCCGCCGAGGCCCGGAAGGCGGCCGGCCGGGCGGTGGAGCAGCCCCCGCTGGTGGCGGTGCTGCGCCACCACTGGCGGGAGGTGCTGGTGGCGATGGGTGCCCGGATGGCGGAGAACATCTCGTACTACGTGATGACCACCTTCGTGCTGGCCTACGCGGTGACCCGGGTGCACCTGCCGAAGCAGACCGCGCTGAACGCGGTGCTGATCGCCTCGGCGATCCAGTTCGCGCTGATCCCGGTGTTCGGGGCGCTCTCCGACCGGGTCGGGCGCAAGCCGGTGTACCTGGTGGGCGCGGTGGGCGTCGGGGTCTGGGCGTTCGTCTTCTTCGGGCTGGTGGACACCCGCTCGTTCGGCTCGCTGCTGCTGGCGGTGACCGTCGGGCTGGTCTTCCACAGCGCCATGTACGCGCCGCAGGCGGCCTTCTTCTCCGAGATGTTCGCGACCCGGATGCGCTACTCGGGCGCCTCCATCGGCGCCCAGTTCGCCTCGGTGGCGGCCGGCGCCCCGGCCCCGCTGATCGCGACGGCGCTGCTGAAGGACTACGGCAGCTCGACGCCGATCGCGGTGTACGTCGCCGTCGCGGCGGTGATCACCGTCCTCGCGGTGCTCTGCGCCCGGGAGACCCGCGGCCGGGACCTGACCGAGGCCGACCCGGAGGCCGGTGCGCAGGCCGGTGCGCAGGACCGGGTGGCGGGTGCGCCGGAGAGCGCCGCCGTCACCAGGACCGCGCGGGCCTGACGGACCGGTGGCCGGCGCCCACGCCCCCGTGCGCGCCGACCACCCGCACCGGCCACCCGCGCCCCCCGGGCCGAGCGGCTACGATCGCGCTTCCGTCCCTGGGGTAGCGACCCACTGCCGATTGGCGGCCGTACCGTGAACGACCCCCGTCCCGAGACCGGCGCGGCACCCGCGCTACGGCGGTTGCTCGACCTCCTGGCCTCCGGGGCCGCCACCGAGGACTTCGCCGAGGTCCTGGCCGACGCCCGCCGCCGGGGGGCGCCGGCCGCCGTGCTGAGCGCGATCGACGACGCCACCTGGCAGGCGCTGCGGGTGCACCGGACGCTGCGTCAGCACCGCCGCCGCGAGGCCGAGCTGACGGCGCTCTTCGACACCGCCGGGGACCTCGCCGCCTCCCGGGACCTGGACACCGTGCTCCAGGCGATCGTCCGCCGGGCCCGGCTGCTGCTCGGCACCGACACCGCCTATCTGACCCTCCCGGACGAGGCCGCCGGCGACACCTACATGCGGGTCACCGACGGCTCCGTCTCGGTGCTCTTCCAGACCCTGCGGCTGAGCCTGGGCGACGGCCTCGGCGGCCTGGTCGCCCAGACCGCCCGCCCGTACGCCACCCCCGACTACCGGACCGACGAGCGGTTCCACCACACCGGCACGATCGACGCGGGCGTGCTGGACGAGGGCCTGGTGGCGATCATCGGAGTGCCGCTGCTGCTCGGCGGGCGGGTGATCGGGGTGCTGTTCGCCGCCGACCGCGCCCCGCGCGCCTTCTCCCCCGACGAGGTCGCGCTGCTCTGCTCGCTGGCCGCGCACGCCGCGATCGCGCTGGACACCGCCAAGTCGCTGGCCGACACCCGGGCCGCGCTGGCCGGGCTGAACAGCGCCAACGAACTGATCCGGGCCCACGCCGCCGCCGTCCAGCGGGCCGAGCAGGGCCACGACCGGCTCACCGACCTGGTGCTGCGCGGCGCCGAGGTGCCGGACGTCGCCGCCGAGGTCGCCGCCCTGCTGGGCGGCGAGGTGGCGGTCCTGGACACCGAGGGCGACCCGCTGGCCGGCCGGGCCGGACCCGCCGAGGGGCTGGCCGGGGCCGTCGCCGCCTCCCGGGCCGAGGGCCGGTCGGTGCGGCACGGCGAGGACTGGGTCTGCGCCGTGCTGGCCGGCCAGGAGCCGCTGGGCACCCTCGTGCTGCGCGGGCGGCCGGGCCTGGAGGACGCCGACCGGCGGCTGTTCGAACGGGCCGCCGTGGTCACCGCGCTGCTCCTGCTGCTGCGCCGCTCGGTGGCCGAGACCGAGAACCGGGTGCGCGGCGAGCTGCTGGCCGACCTGCTGACCGCCCCCGACCGCGACCCGGCCGGCCTGACCGCGCGCGGGCGCCGGCTCGGCGTGGACCTCGGCCGCCCGCACCTGGTGCTGGTGGCGGAGCCGGCCGGCGCCCCCGGCACCGCGGCGACCGACCGCGGCCGGCTGGCGGGCGCGGCGGGGCGCTACCTGTTCGGCTCGCGCGGCATCAGCGCGGAGCACGGCGAGGCCGTGGTCCTGCTGCTCCCGGAGGACGCGCCGGCGGGCCCCGCGGGTGCGGCGGGCCCGGCGTCCGCCCAGCAGGCGGCCGAGCTGGCCGCCGAGCGGCTGGCCCGGCTGGCCGGGTTCCCGGTCACCGTGGGCGTCGGCCGTCCCGCCGCCGGGCCGGTCGCGCTGGCCTCCTCGTACGCCGAGGGCCTGCGCTGCGTCCGGGCCCTGCGGGTGCTCGGCCGGGCCGGGGACGGCGCCTCGGCCCGCGACCTGGGCTTCCTCGGCGTGCTGCTCGGCGACGGCCACGACGTCGACGGCTTCGTCGGCGCGACGCTCGGCCCGTTGCTGGACTACGACGCCCGGCGCGGCACCGAACTGGTCCGCACCCTGCGCGCCTACTTCGACTGCGGCGGCAGCCTGACCCGGGCCAAGGACGAGCTGCACGTGCACGTGAACACCGTGGTGCAGCGGCTGGACCGGGTCGAGGCGCTGCTGGGCCCGGACTGGAACCGGCCCGAGCGCGCGCTGGAGGTCCAGCTGGCGCTGCGCCTCCAACTGCTCGCCGGCGCCTGAGCCGGGGTGCTCCCGGGGCCTTCCCGGGGCGTTCCCGGGGCGTTCCCGGGGTCGCTGCGGGCGGTTCGGGCCGGTCGTCCACCGCATTCGGGCACCTGAACGACCGGCCGGGGCGCGGGCGTACAGTGGCGAGGTTGGTCTCGAACGCCGGGCAAGGAGCAGCAGTGGCCACAGAGCGCGACGAGGTGGGCGCATGAGCGGGAACGTACGGTTCGTGCGCCTGGGCACCGGCGACGGTGCCGTCCCCTACCAGGAGGCCTGGGAGGAGCAGCAGCGGCTGCACGCCCTGCGGGTCGCGGACGAGATCCCCGACACCGTGCTGCTGCTGGAGCACCCCCCGGTGTACACGATGGGCCGCCGCACCAACCCGGCCGACCTGCCGCTGGACGGCACGCCGGTGGTCGAGGTCAACCGGGGCGGCGAGATCACCTGGCACGGCCCCGGCCAGCTGGTCGGCTACCCGATCGTGAAGCTCCCCGAGCCGATGGACGTCGTCGCCTACGTGCGCCGGCTGGAGGAGGCCCTGATCCGGGCCTGCGGCGAGTTCGGCGTGGAGACCACCCGGATCGAGGGCCGCAGCGGGGTCTGGGTGCTCGGCGCGAGCATCCCGGACGCGGTGGTCGACCCGGCGCAGGTGGTGGACATCGGCAAGCTCACCCTGCGGATGGGCCTGCCACTGGGCATCGACCCGCGGCTGGCCGGCCCCGAGTACGCGCCGTCCAACGCCGGGCAGCGCGGCGACGACCGCAAGCTCGCCGCGATCGGCGTCCGCGTCTCGCGCGGGGTGACGATGCACGGCTTCGCGCTGAACTGCAATCCGGACATGACCTGGTTCGACCGGATCGTGCCCTGCGGCATCCGGGACGCGGGCGTGGCCTCGCTCTCCGGTGAGCTGGGCCGCGACTTCGAAGTCGGCGAGGCGCTGTCCGTGGTCGAGAAGCGCCTGGCGGAGGTGTTCGCCGAACTGCCGGAACCGGCACTCGGCCGCTGAGCCCGCTCCCGGGGGCCGACCGACCTCGCCACCCGGGAATCTACCGGCCGGTAGCACTGTTGCCCTGCGTTTGCGGGCCACGGGCCCGGCGAAGGCCGTACAAGCACAGGCGTACCCTGGGGGTACCCCGTCTAGTTCTAGGAGTCGCACGTGTCCGCTGTCGCACCCGACGGCAGGAAGCTGCTCCGCCTGGAGGTCCGCAACAGCGAGACCCCCATCGAGCGGAAGCCCGAGTGGATCAAGACCCGCGCGAAGATGGGGCCGGAGTACAACGCCCTCCAGTCGCTGGTGAAGAAGGAGGGGCTGCACACGGTCTGCCAGGAGGCCGGCTGCCCCAACATCTTCGAGTGCTGGGAGGACCGCGAGGCGACCTTCCTCATCGGCGGTGACCAGTGCACCCGCCGCTGCGACTTCTGCCAGATCGACACCGGCAAGCCCGCCGACTTCGACCGTGACGAGCCGCGCCGCGTCGCCGAGTCCATCGTGACCATGGACCTCAACTACGCCACCATCACCGGCGTCGCCCGCGACGACCTGGCGGACGGCGGCTCCTGGCTGTACGCCGAGACGGTGCGCCAGGTGCACGCGCTGACCGCCGGCCGCGAGAGCGGCCGCACCGGCGTCGAGCTGCTGATCCCCGACTTCAACGCCGTCCCGGAGCAGCTGGCCGAGGTCTTCTCGTCCCGCCCCGAGGTGCTGGCGCACAACGTCGAGACGGTGCCGCGGATCTTCAAGCGGATCCGCCCGGCGTTCCGCTACGAGCGCTCGCTGGACGTCATCACCCAGGCCCGCGCGGCCGGGCTGGTGACCAAGTCCAACCTGATCCTGGGCATGGGCGAGACCCGCGAGGAGGTCAGCCAGGCGCTGGCCGACCTGGTCGGCGCCGGCTGCGAGCTGATCACCATCACCCAGTACCTGCGCCCGTCGCTGCGCCACCACCCGGTCGAGCGCTGGGTGAAGCCGCACGAGTTCGTCGAGCTGCAGCAGGAGGCCGAGGAGCTCGGCTTCGCCGGGGTCATGTCCGGCCCGCTGGTGCGGTCCTCGTACCGCGCCGGGCGGCTGTACCGGCAGGCGCTGGAGCACCGCGAGCGGACCGCGGCGGTCTGACCGCGTCCGGTCGTGTTCCGGCCGCGGGGCCGGTTGTGGCCGGAGGCCGCTGCGGGAACGTTCCGGCCGCGGGGCCGCGGTCCGGTCCGGTCCGGCCACCGTCCGGTGTGAGCCATCTGAGGGGCGGAGCTACGGCTCCGCCCCTTCGGGTTCACCGGGCTTTGACTGACGGGTCACGGGCTGGTAACACGGAGTGGTGAGGATGGAAGCGTTCGAATCATTTCCGCCACACGATCCACCCTGTGATCCACCCTGTGATCCACCACGAGATCCACGACGGGATCCACGACAGGATCCGCCACAAGAGGAGCTGTTCGACATGCAGGTCGGCATCCGGTCGGTGGGCACCGCGCTGCGGCTGGCCGAGAGCGTGCTGCTCGCGGGCGGGCAGCGACAGGCCCGGCGCAACGCCTGGGCCGCGGTCTGCGAGAACCGCCGCTACGCGGCGGACCGCGAGCGCGCCACGGTGCCGGGAGGCCCCGTGGCGGAGTCCGCGCGCCGTTAGGGCCCCTCCGGCGCCGCCCCCGCGCGACCACTGTGCGCGACCGTCCCGGGGCACCCGGGTCACGGTTCGGTGCGAACGGGTACCCGGGCTTGGTTATCCCGTACCGACGGCACGTACCATGAGCGTTATGGCGAGGGAAACATCCGAGAACCCCGGGCGACTGAAGCAGATCCGCCTGGCATACACCATGACCAAGAAGGTCGACACCAAGATCGGCCTGATCATCGCCGGCGTCGGCCTGCTGACCTTCGGCGTGTTCCTCGCCATCGGCTTCGCGATCGACCACCCGATCTATCTGGGCATCCTGGGCTTCATCGTGGCTTTCCTGGCCATGGCGATCGTCTTCGGGCGCCGGGCCGAGCGCGCGGCGTTCGGGCAGATGGAAGGGCAGCCGGGGGCCGTGGCGGCGGTGCTGAACAACATCAAGCGAGGCTGGAGCGCGAGCTCCACCCCGGTGGCGGTCACCCGTAACCAGGACGCGGTCTACCGCGCCGTGGGCCGGGCCGGCATCGCGCTGATCGGCGAGGGCAACCCGAACCGGGTCCGCCAGCTGCTGGCGTCCGAGAAGAAGAAGATGGCCCGGGTCGTCGGCGACGTGCCGGTGCACGACATCGTGGTGGGCACCGGCGAGGGCGAGATCCCGCTCAAGAAGCTGCAGGTCCACCTGATGCGACTGCCCCGCGCGATCACGCCCGCCCAGGTCACCGAGACCAACGACCGCCTCCGCGCGCTCGGCGACCTGCTCTCCAAGGCGCCGATCCCCAAGGGCCCGATGCCCAAGGGCGCCCGGATGCCCAAGGGCGGCCAGGTCCGCTGACCCCCTCCCCCATCGACGCGAACGGCCCCGCCGCGGAATCTCCGCTGCGGGGCCGTTCGTCGTTCCGGGGGGTGCCGTGGGGCGGCGTCCGCTAGATGCGGACCTCGACCGTGCCGACCGCCTTGTCGTGCAGGCCGCGGGTGTCGCGGTCCCACACCAGGGCCGGCACCACCAGGCAGAGCAGCAGGGTGCGCAGCAGCACCTGCGGGATGGTCGCGCGGCGGCCGTCCAGGCGGACCACCCGCAGGCCGAACAGCCGCTTGCCGACGGTCGTGCCCGTGGTGGCGAGCAGCAGCACGGTGACGGCGAAGAACAGCGGGGTGGTCCACAGGTTCGCCGAGGCCGGCGAGCCCTTGCCCAGCAGCCCGTAGGCGACCAGGGCGATCAGCCAGCCGTCGACGAACAGCGCGCCCAGGCGCCGGCCCGGGCCGCCGATCGAGCCGGTGCCCTCCTTGGGCAGTCCGAGGCGCTCACCGCGGTGGCCGAAGTCGGCACCCATCTTCTCGGCGGCCGCCTTCGGGCCGTCGATCCACGATCCCAACGCTTCTCTGGTGTCCACGAATCCACACTAACCGGGCGGACGGCGCGGCTCGGCACCGGCTCCCCCGGAGGGTGAATCGCGTCTCCCGGAGCTTCCCAAGTGGTCCAGACCACTCGTGGAGCGCGAGCCGGGCCGCCGAAGCGTTTTGCCCCGGAGCGTACGACTTTGCCGCCCGCCCGGGGGCGGCGGTTAACATTCAGGAAACGAGCGGGTCACCGGTCGGAAACGGCCTGTTCCTAGGGTGAGCCCCATTCGCACGCCGAGGAGGATGGATGTTCAACAACGCCGCCGAAGTGAAGCAGTTCATTCAGGACAACGATGTGAAGTTCATCGACGTCCGGTTCTGCGATCTCCCGGGCGTCATGCAGCACTTCTCCGTGCCCGCGGCGACCTTCGACCCGTCCGAGACCCTGATGTTCGACGGCTCGTCGATCCGCGGCTTCCAGGCCATCCACGAGTCCGACATGGCACTCGTCCCGGACCTGGCCACGGCCCGCCTCGACCCCTTCCGCAGGGACAAGCACCTCAACATCAACTTCTTCATCCAGGACCCGGTCACCGGCGAGGCGTACAGCCGTGACCCGCGCAACGTCGCGAAGAAGGCCGAGGCGTACCTCGCCTCCTCCGGCATCGCCGACACCGCGTTCTTCGGCCCCGAGGCCGAGTTCTACGTCTTCGACTCGGTGCGCTTCGACACCAGCGCCAACGCGTCGTACTACCACATCGACTCCGAGGCCGGCGCCTGGAACAGCGGCTCCGCCGAGGGCGACGTGCGCGGCTACAAGGTCAAGTACAAGGGCGGCTACTTCCCGATCCCGCCCGTCGACCACTTCGCCGACCTGCGCGCCGAGATGTCGCTGGAACTGGCCGCGGCCGGGCTGGAGGTCGAGCGCCAGCACCACGAGGTCGGCACGGCCGGCCAGGCGGAGATCAACTACAAGTTCAACACGCTGCTGCACGCCGCCGACGACCTGATGCTGTTCAAGTACATCATCAAGAACGTCGCGTGGCGCAACGGCAAGACCGCCACCTTCATGCCGAAGCCGATCTTCGGCGACAACGGCTCGGGCATGCACGTCCACCAGTCGCTGTGGACGGAGGGCTCGCCGCTCTTCTACGACGAGCAGGGCTACGCCGGCCTGTCCGACACCGCCCGCTACTACATCGGCGGCCTGCTGAAGCACGCCCCCTCGCTGCTCGCCTTCACCAACCCGTCGGTGAACTCCTACCACCGGCTGGTGCCCGGCTTCGAGGCCCCGGTCAACCTGGTCTACTCGCAGCGCAACCGCTCGGCGGCGATCCGGATCCCGATCACCGGCTCCAACGCCAAGGCCAAGCGCATCGAGTTCCGCGCGCCGGACCCGTCGTCCAACCCCTACCTCGCGTTCGCCGCGATGCTGATGGCCGGCCTCGACGGCATCAAGAACAAGATCGAGCCGCTGCAGCCGGTCGACAAGGACCTGTACGAGCTGGCCCCCGAGGAGCACGCCAACGTGCCGCAGGTGCCGTCCTCGCTCCCGGCCGTCCTGGAGGCCCTGGAGGCCGACCACGAGTACCTGCTCGCGGGCAACGTCTTCACGCCCGACCTGATCGAGACCTGGATCGACTTCAAGCGCACCAACGAGATCGCCCCCATCGCCCTCCGCCCCCACCCCCACGAGTTCGAGCTGTACTACGACCTCTAGAAGGCCCTCGCCGCACGGCGGTTCGGCCTCGCACCGTGCCCTGGGAGTCAGCGTTTCGCTGACTCCCAGGGCACGGTGCGTTCCGGGCTCGGCGGGGTCAGCGGATGGTGACGGGGAGGGTGTCGAAGCCGCGGAGGACGAGGCGGTCGCGGCGGGTGGGGACGCCTCCGGGGGCGAGTCGCTGGAAGCGGTCCAGGAGCGCCGGCACGGCGAGGTCGGCCTCCAGCCGGGCCAGCTGGGAGCCGAGGCAGAAGTGCGCGCCGCCGCCGAAGCTGAGCGGCTGGCTGTCCGTCCGGGTGGGGTCGAAGAGTTCCGGGCGGTGGTAGCGGGCCGGGTCGTGGTTGGCGGCGGCCAGCAGGACCAGCACCACCGTGCCGGGCGGCGTCGGCACGCCGGCCACGTCGAGCCCGGCGGCCAGCGCGATCCGGGTGGTGAGCTGGACCGGCGAGTCGTGACGCAGCACCTCGTCGGTGAACCGCGCCGGGGCGAGCGCGCCGGTGCGCAGCCCCGCCATCGCGCGCGGGTGCCGGAAGAGCAGCGAGAGCCCGTTGCCGAGCAGGTTGGTGGTGGTCTCGAAGCCGGCCACCAGCAGCAGCACCAGGTTGGCCAGCAGCTCGCGGCCGGAGATCCGCTCCGGGGCCTCGACGGCGATCCGGGCGAGGTCGCTGACCAGGTCGTCCCGCGGACGGGCCAGGCGCTCGGCGGCGAGCGCGGTGAAGTAGCCGGACAGCTCGTCGGCGGCCGCGTCGGCGACGGCCAGCTCGGCGAGGTCCTGGACCAGCTCCAGGGCGACGGTCAGGTCTCCCGCGAGGGCGCGGAACCGGTAGCGGTCCGGCTCCGGGACGCCGAGGAGTTCGCAGATGACCTCGACCGGCAGCCGGAACGCGAAGGCGTCCATGAAGTCGACCGGCGAGCCGTCCGCGCCCTGCTCCGCCATCGCGTCCAGCAGCCGGCCGACCGCGGCCTCGACGGCCGGCCGCAGCGCCGCCACCCGGCGGGCGTTGAAGGCCGAGGCGATCAGCGAGCGGACCCGGGCGTGGTCGGGCGCGTTGCGCTGCAGGATCGAGCGGCCGAGCAGGGTCACCGACGAGTGCCGGGCCACCTCGGCGTTCGCCTCCGCCAGCAGCTCGATGTCCTCCAGCCCGAAGCCGGGGTCGCGCAGCACCCGCTTGGCCGCGGCGTGGCCGGCCACCAGGACCGTGCCGGGCCCGGCGGGCACGGCGGGGCCCAGCTCGTGCAGCCGCGCGTACAGCGGGTACGGGTCCGCCATGCCCCTGTCGGCCGTCAGCCGCTCGATGATCGACGCGCCGTCCACCCGGTGCTCCCCTCCCGCGGTCCGCTGCCGAGACCGCGTTCCCGGGGCCTCGCTGCCGGTTCGTAAACCGCCGGTGGACGCACGGTAGTTCCCGGGAGCCCGGGTTCACCCGGCCGGGGACCGGCAGTCGGTACCCTGGCGGCATGGAGATCTGGATCAACCCCCGCTGCGGGAAGTGCCGCACGGCACTCGGCGCACTGGAAGCCGCCGGCGCCAAGTACACCGTGCGGCGCTACCTGGAGGACCCGCCGACCGCCGCGGAGCTGGAGCAGGTCCTGGAGCGGCTGTCGCTGGAGCCGTGGGACATCACCCGGCTCGACGAGCAGGCCGCCCAGGACCTGGGCATGAAGCGCTGGACCAGGGAGCCGGAGGACCGGGCGCGCTGGATCGCGGCGATGGCCGAGCACCCGATCCTGATCCAGCGCCCGATCATCACCGCGGAGGACGGCCACGCCGTCGTGGCCCGCACGCCGGAGGTCCTCAAGTCGGTCCTGCCGTAGGGCCCGCGAGCGGACGGTGCCGCCGCGACCGGGCGGCCGGCACCGGTCAGTGCCGCTGGATCCGCCGCACCGGCTCTCCCGGCCGCCAGGACGTGATCCACAGGTGGTCGTCGCCCACGGTGGTGTGCACCGCCTGCTCCAGCTCCAGCCGGAAGGCCTGGAACGGGCCGGGCGGCGGCTCCGGCAGGTCAGCCGCGTAGGCGGCCAGCTCGGTCTCGTCGGTGATCTCGACGGCCCGGCCGGAGAGCTTGGAGTCACCGCCCGCCAGGGTCTCGTCACTCGGGGTGCTGTGCAGCGCGAAGCGGGGATCGCGCTGGAGGTCGCGCGCCTTCCGCGCGTCCCGCATCGACCCGAGCGTCAGGTCCGCGCCGAGGAAGTCCACCTCGATGCCGCTCACCCGGGGCGAGCCGTCCGCGCGCAGCGTCGCCAGGACGTGGTGCTTGTTCGCCTCGAAACGGGCCCGCACGGCGAGGGCCAGCTCCGGTGCCTCGTGCTCGAAATCCTGCCAGGTAGCCATGGCCTCCAGTCTGGCACCGGGCACCGACCGTGCCCGGGAGGCGCTGTCGGAGGCGCTGTCGGTGCCCGGTGCCAGACTGGACGGGTGACCACCACGACCACGTACATCGCGTTCCTGCGGGCCCTCAACGTCGGTGGCCGGACGGTGAAGATGGAGCGGCTGCGCGCCCTCTTCGCCGAGCTGGGCCTCGACGACGTGCGGTCGTACATCCAGAGCGGCAACGTCTTCTTCCGCACCGCGGAGCCGGACCGGGCCGCGCTCACCCGGCGCATCGAGGAGCACCTGGCCGAGGCGCTCGGCTACCCCGTCCCGACGATGCTGCGCACCGTCGACGAGGTGGCGGCGCTGCTCGACGCCGAGCCGTTCGCGGGCATCGAGGCCACCCCGGAGATCCGTCTGGTGGTCAACTTCCTCTCCGAGCCGCTGCCGGCGGACTTCCCGGTGCCCTACACCTCGCCCAAGGGCGACTACGAGGTGATCGGCGCCGACGCCGGCGCCGCGTACGTGGTGATCCACCTGCGGGACGGCAAGTGGCGGGCCGGCAGCAAGCTCTTCGGCGCGTCCTACCGGGGCTCGGCCACGGCCCGCTTCCTGCACACCACCGTCAAGATCCTGGCCGCCGCCAGGAAGGCCTGACCCCGGGCCGGCGGCCGCCGGGTGGACGGACCGGCGGACGGGCCGGCCACCGCCGGGCCGTCCGGCGCGCCCGGCAATCTGGACAGGCACGGGCGGGTGACCCGACAATCGGGCCATGACGTCTCCTGAGATCCGGACGCACGTGGTCCGGCCGTCCGAGGCCGAGCGCGACCAGGCGCTCGGGGTGCTGCGGGAGGGCGCGGGCAGCGGCCGGCTGTCCCACGACACCTTCCTCGGCCGGATGGAACTCGTCCTGCACGCCGGCAGTCGGGCCGAACTCGACCGGGCGATGGCCGACCTGCCGACCGGCAATCCGTTCGGCCGCTTCGTCCTGCGGACGGTGGGTCAGCTCTCGGCCTTCGGCGTGCGGTTGCGCGGGGCCTGGCGGATCGAGCGGCTGCCCGGACTGAGCCTGCCGCACCCCGCCGCACGGCAGTTGACGATCGGCCGGGTGCCGGGCTCGGGGCTGCGGCTGCACGACGCCTCGGTGTCGCGCCACCACGCCGAACTGCGGCGGGAGGGCGAGGACTGGGTGCTGTACGACCTCGGCTCGACCAACGGCACGCACGTGAACGGGCTGCGGGTCGCGGGCGGCGTCCGCGTCCGCGCGGGCGACCAGGTCCGGTTCGGGAACCTGGAGTTCCGGCTCGCCTCGGGCTGAACGGGCGCCGGGGCCCGGCGCACCCGCCGCCGTCAGTGCGGGAACTGCCGGGGCGGGCGCCGAACCGGCAGGGTGTCGCGGAACTCCTCGATCACGCTGCTGATCTGGCGGGTCAGCACCGTCCGCTCGATCAGGTGCAGGTAGCGGTGCTCGGCGGCCAGGGCCTCGACGGTGACGCCGAAGTACAGCGTCATCAGGGGATTGACGAAGAGCGGGCTGCCCTTGGTGCGGTCGGTGAACCGGACGTCGCCGAACTCGCCGCGCAGGGCGGCCGCCACCGAACCGTTGACGATGCTCGGGTACTCGGGGAACGCGGCCCTCGCGTACTCGACGGCGTCCAGGTAGAGCGCGCCCTCCCGGCTGTCGCGCGGGATCGAGAACGCCCCGAGGTAGCCGCCGGCCCGCTCCAGCGCGGCGAGGTTCTCCAGCACCAGCGCGTGGTTGACGCCGTGGAAGGCGTCGATGCCGAAGCCCAGGCAGGCGACCAGGCGTTCGGGGACCTCCGTCAGCCCGGCGACCGCGCCGAGGCTGGCCATGTCCTCCTCCGGCGTGCCCAGGCCTGCCTCGTCGCCGCGCATCAGGATGTCGGTGCCGCCGTCGACCAACAGCACGGCGTCGACGGCGAGATGGGCGGTGAGCGCCCGGTAGGCGTCGCGCAGCGGCCGCACCCCGACCTTCGGGAACGCCCACACCGTGTCGGGCATGCCCTGCCGGTGCAGCCAGCGGGCCAGCGTCCGTTCGGGGAAGTAGCCGTCGGGGGCCGCGGTGTCGGGGCGGATCCGGGCGACGTCGGGCTCCAGCCAGACCTCGGCGGGGAGGCCGTGGAGGTGGCTGAAGGAGAGGTTGGCCAGGTGCACCTCCTTGCCGGCCGCGCGCAGCGCGAGTGCCAGCGGCAGGCCCGCGTACACGTCGAATCCACCGCCGGCGCCGGCGATCAGGATGCGGTCGGCCGCCAGCAGACGGGTGATCAGAGGCGGTTCGAGAAGGGAGGGCACCGGGGGACGGTAGCACCGGGGGCGGCCGGCGGGACTGTCGGTGGTCGGTGCGAGGATGCGGGCATGAACCAGGAGACCGAGCTCAGCTTCGAGGTACGGCGCGAGGCGGAGGAGCGTGCCCGCGAGTTGATCCGCTGCGGGTTCCAGGAGCCGGACGAGATAGCCGAGTCCCTGGTCGACGAGTTCGAGGACCAGGGACTGGAGCCGGAGGACGCCGAGGAGATCGTCGCCCCGCTCTGGCAGGAGCGGCTGGCCGAGCAGGCTTCGTGGCCGGAGACCACGGACGTGGACCGGCTGGAGGAGGCCTTCGACGCGCTGGAGGAGCAGGGCATCGTCGCGGCGATGGACTTCACCTGCTGTGCCAACTGCGGCTATGCGGAGATCGGCGGCGAGGCGGACGAGGATTCGCGCGGCTTCGTCTTCTTCCATCAGCAGGACACCGAGGGGGCGGCCGCCGGGCGTGGACTGATGCTGCGCTACGGCGGGTTCCGGGCCGACGGCGGGAGCGCCGAGTCCGCGGAGCTCAGGACGGTGGAGATCGGCCGCGCGGTGGTCGCGGCGCTGGAGGCGGCCGGCCTGCCGGTGGAGTGGGACGGCTCGCCGGAGAAGGCGATCTGGGTGACTCCGCTGACCTGGCTCAACCGCCTGCCCGAGTAGCGGGCCACGGTCGTGGCCCGGTACCGGCCGGCGGCGGTACCCGGCCGATGGCGGCGACGGGCGACTGCGGCCCCCGGCGCGTGGCGGCGACGTTCGACCGCGGCAACGGTCAGCGGCTGACGTGGAGTTCGGCGTGGTGGTCGTGGGCGTTGGCGTTGCGCAGGGTGATCTTGGCCGTGCCGATGGCGGTCTCGGCTCCCTCGGCGACGGTCCTGGTGTCGTCGCCGGGCTTCACCTCGGCCGCGGTGTCCGTGATGTGACTGATGGTCAGTTCGACGGTCCGGTCGCCGCCGAAGACCTCGACGGTGCGGGTGGAGTCGCCGCCCTCGGTGCGGACGACGACGTCGCAGCTGTTGTCGCTGGTGCAGAGCGCGGCGCCGCCCTCGCAGGCGGTCAGCCCGGCACCGAGCAGCAGCACGGCGGCCGCCGCGAACAGGGTCGGGCGGACCGGTACGGGCCGGCGCGCGGGGCGCGCGGTGGTGGTCGCCGTGGTCATGGCTCCGACGGTAGGCGGCGGCCCGGGCCCCGCCATCGGCCCCCGGCGGTACCCTCCCCCTGGCCGCCCCCGGACTGGCCGGACCATCCCGTCCCCGACGGCACCGGGGTGAATCCTCTAGGGGGCAAGGGGAGTTGAGACTCCCCGCGCGCCCGACGCGGACCCGGCGCCGATCATCGCACACCGTCGCGGCATAGGTGCCCGGCATATGCCACGCGCGTAGATCGAGGGCCCGCGAAAGCCCCGCCGCTCACTCGGCGGAGCCGTCCAGGGCCTCCGCCGGACCCCAGAGCAGGCCGGTGCAGCGCTGGTAGGTCGCGTGCCAGTGCGGCCAGTTGCGCGCCACATCGTCGTCGCACTGGGCCAGCAGGGACTCGACCACCGCCGGCTCGACGCCGTCCAGCAGCCAGGCGAGCGCGTCGGCGGTACCGGGGCCGTCGGCGGAGCGCAGCAGGTCCAGCAGCTCCGGCAGGCTTCCCACCCGCGAGGACCGCGCGAAGACCCGCTCCATCCGCGGCAGCAGCTGGCGCTCCTCGATCCGCAGGTGGGTCTCCAGCCGGGCCGCCAGGTCGTCCATGGCGTAGGCGACCGGCCAGGTGCTGCCCGCGTCCCGGCTGGCGATCCGGACCAGGGTGGTGACCCGGGTGAAGGAGTGGTCCAGGTTGTGGTGGTCGCTCTCCAGCCAGTTGAGCAGCAGACGCAGCTCGGGCGCGAAGCGGCGGACCAACGGCCAGACCCGGATGTCCTGCTGCTCGTGGTGGCAGGTCAGCATCGCGGTGACGAAGGTCCAGTGCCGCAGGAGCGCCTCGCCCTTCTCGTCCTCGCCGGGCTGAAGCAGCCGCAGGGCGTTGGGCAGTCGGGCGAGGTCGCGACGGAGGGCGTCGTACACCAGCCGCAGCCCGGCGAACCGGATGGCTTGCGGCTCCTCGTCGGCGGCCCGCTGACGCTGGGAGCCCGCCTGGGCGGGCACGGAGGGGGACGCTAGGGACAGCAGACGGCTCGGCATGGCACTCTCTTCACGACTTGGCACGGCGGGCTTGCACGGCATGGCACGACCGGTCCTCCCGGACCGGTTCCGTGGCTGGCAGCACTGGCGGAACGCGGTCCCACCACAGTGGCCGTAGTCGATCAGAGGCGAATCAATGTCCGATTGACGCGCAGGTCAGCGGCCTGCCGCGGACTTGGCGGCAGCCGTCCGCGCCGTCGGCGACGGGCGCGCCGACGAGGACGAAGACGGAGGCGGGCCCCGACCCGGCGTCCGGCGGCCCGCGCCGGGGCGGGGCCACCGGACGCGTCCACGGCGGCGCCTCCCCGGCCGGGTCAGTCGCTCTGCGGCCCCGCGAGGTTCCTGGTCAGCCACTGCAGCGTGTCCGGGATCATCTTCTTGAAGTCGCTGGTGAGGTGCTTGCCGCCGGCCTGCTCGTAGTACTCGACGGAGAGCGGCGGTGCGGCCTTGGCGACCCACGCCTTGACCAGCTTCATCTCGAACGGGTTGGCGCCGCCCGCGGTGGCGAGCAGCTTCACCTCGGCCTTGCCCTGGGTGACCAGCAGATCGGGGCTGTTGGCCTGCCGCTCCGCCTCGTGGCCCTTCCAGAGCGGCGAGTCCGGGTTGAAGTAGCCGTCGATCGGGACGGCGGCCTTGAACTTGTCCGGGTGCTGCAGCGCCAGCTTGGCACTGCAGAACGCACCCGTGGAGGCACCCATCAGGCCCCAGCCGTCGCGGCCCTTCACCGTCCGGAAGTTGGCGCGGACGAAGTCCGGGATGTCCTCGGCCATCCAGGTGCCCATCTTGGGCTGGCCCGGGATGTCGGCGCACTCCAGGGCCTTGGCCTCGTTGGAGTCGAGGTTCTGCACCGGCATGATCATGATGAACGGGTGCGCCTTGCCGGCCTTCGCCAGATCGGCGTCGATCTCCTGGATCGGCAGCTGGTTGTCGGTCCAGGTGTTGTACCCCGCGCTCTGGCCGCCCGCGTAGAGGGTGAGCACGGGGAAGCCGGTCCGGGCGTACTTCGGGTCGTTGTACTGGGGCGGCAGCCAGACCCAGACCTTGCCGGAGACGCCCGACTTGGGCCCGTTCAGCGTGGTCACCAGGATCTGTCCGGCCGCGGTGTCCCGGGCCTTGCCGAAGCTCGCCTCCGGGCCGGTGGGCATGAGGACCTTGCCGGCCGGGTTCGGGGCCGTCGTCGTCGGGGTGCCGGGGGCGGCCGTCGGGCTGCCGGGTGCGGGGGTGCCGCTCGCCGTACCGGCGCCGCCCTTGGCGCTGCTCGCCTTGGCGGCGTCCCCCTTGCCGCCGGCATCCGTACTGCCGCACGCCGCCAGCGAGGCGGCCAGGGCGAAGGCGGCGGCGCCGGTCAGGGCGGCACGGACACGGGTGGACTGCGGCTGCACGGTGAGGACTCTCCGACCGATGTCACGCCCGGCCCCTCAGGAGCCGGCCGGCGGCCCCCGGGTGGGGCCGGACAGACCCGGGGTGCGACGTCACGCCGGCCCCCGGGGCGGCGGCGCGCCGCCCCTCGCGGGAGCGCGCCGTCCTGCGATCTTATGACGTGGACCCGGGCGGCCCGGTTGCGCTGCGGCCTGCGCCGATTCAAGGTTTGTCCCCGATCGGGTCAAGCCCCGCAGGCGCCCCCGCCACCCGGCGGGGCGGGCCACCCGCCGGGTGGCGGGGGGCTCCCCCGGGGTCCCCCCACAACCGACGGCGCGCCGGACGGGAGGGGGCCGGACTTTGGGACCTTCCACCAGTGACTCGGGGCGGCGGATCGGGAACGATCGCACCTGCCGTCGACCGACGGGCCGCCCGAAGACCCTCCGAGGAGTACCGCCATGCCACAGCAGATCGCCGTCGTCACCGGAGCCGGCAGCGGGGTGGGGCGCGCCGTGGCCGTGGAGCTGGCCGCCGCCGGGTGGCTGCCGGTGCTCGCCGGACGGCGGGAGGAGCCGCTGCGCGGAACGGCCGAACTCTGCGCGGCGGCCGGACCGGGCGGCGGGGCCGTCGTGGTGCCGACCGACGTCACCGACCCGGCGGCGGTGGACGCGCTCTTCGCGGCGGCCGCCGAGCCGTGCGGCCGGGTCGACCTGCTGTTCAACAACGCCGGGACCTTCGGCGCGCCCGCCGCGGTGGACGAGCTGGACATCGCCGAATGGCGGGCGGTGGTCGACCTCAACCTCACCGGCGCCTTCCTCTGCGCCCGGGCCGCGTTCCGGCGGATGAAGGCCCAGGACCCGCGGGGCGGCCGGATCATCAACAACGGCTCGATCTCCGCGCACGTGCCGAGGCCGCACTCGATCGCGTACACCGCGACGAAGCACGCCGTCACCGGGCTGACCAAGTCGCTGTCGCTGGACGGGCGTCCGTACCGGATCGCCTGCGGGCAGATCGACATCGGCAACGCGGCGACCGAGATGACGGCGGCGATGAGCACCGGCGTGCGGCAGGCGGACGGGCGGATCGCGGTGGAGCCGACCATGGACGTCGCGGACGTGGCCCGCACCGTGCGGCACATGGCGGAGCTGCCGCTGGAGGCCAATGTGCAGTTCGCCACGGTGATGGCGACCGCGATGCCGTACATCGGACGCGGCTGACCCGACCCGGGCGGGGGCACCCGGCGCTACTCGTCGTGGGAGTGGCGGTAGCGCCGTCGGCCGCCGGTCTCGTCCAGCCGGTAGACGCTGGTGGTCGGCCAGTACTCGCCGGCCTCCGCGGCGGGCAGTTCGGCCCGCAGCACCATCCGCAGCGAGGGCGGCGGAGCCGCGGCGTGGACCCGCTTGCGGTGACCGTCCCAGCGGCCGCCGCACAGTTCGACGTCCAGGACGGCGGAGGTGGTTCTCATCCCGTGATGCTGACAGCGTTCACCCGTACCGGGGCGGCGAACCGGCGGGATCCACTCGCCCGGGGTAGTTGCCGGGCGGCGCGCTGACGGCCGCCCGGGGAGGGTGGCACGCCGACGGCCGCCACCCTCCCCGACGCAGGGCGGAGGGTGGCGGCCGTCGGCGCGGGTCAGCCGCGCCAGGTGTCGTTCAGGACCAGGCCGCCGGAGGCCGGCACCGTCGCCGTGCGGTTGGCGCCGGACTCCCAGGTCACGGCCCCGGAGGCGTCCTTGCGGACGTACTTGTACTCGAAGGACGTGCCCGCCGGCATCGTCACGTCCAGCTTCCAGACCGGGTACGCGGCCGAGGAGAGCGGCAGCGCCCGGGCCGGGTCCCAGCCACCGAGCGAGGCCGTGCCGCCGACCACGAAGATGTTCTGCCCGGGCACGGTGGTCGCGTTGACCGCGAAGGAGGCGCCGCCGCTCACCGGCGTCCCGCCGCCGGAACCGCTGGAACCGCCCGAGCTGCCCGAGCCGCCGGGAGCGCCCACGTACAGGGCCACCGCGTCGCCCGCGCCGACGGTCGCGGTGAAGCGGCCGTCCGAGCCGACGGTGTACGACGGGCCGCCGCAGCCGCCCGCCGCCGGGTCGCCGTGCTGGACGTCGCAGTAGGAGCCGGCCGGCAGCGAGGTCTGGAAGGTCTGGGTGACCGGCCCGCTCTCGCGGTTGATCGCCACGAAGCCCTTGCCGCCGCGCCCGAAGGCGATCGCGTTGTTGCCGTTGGACCACCAGTTGGTGATCCCGGTGCCCGCCACCGCGTTGCGGAAGCCCACCATGTTGGCGACCTGCCGCCAGGCGTGGGTGCAGTTCCAGCCGTCGCTGTAGCAGGCGTTGACGGTGCCGCCGTTGGGCGGGCCGTCGTCGTGGCCGGAGAAGGCGTAGCCGGAGTAGACGTTGGGCGAGCCGTAGGGGTCGGCCAGCATGAAGACGTTGGCCAGGGTGTAGGCGGAGCCGTCCTTGTAGGTCAGCGTGGAGCCGTTGCGCTCGGTGTCCCAGTTGTCGACGAAGGTCCGGGCCTTGTCGCCCGGCAGCAGACCGGAACCCCAGGAGGCGAGGTCGGCGATCCGGCCGCCCTGGAAGGCGCTCTTCAGCCAGGTGCCGGAGCGGAACTCGTCGACGTCGCCGGTGCCGGTGTACTCGGTGGGCTGGATCGGCTCGCCCGCGCCGTAGATGACCTCCTGCACCCAGTACGCGTTGGGGTTGGCGGTCTTCGCCTTGATCGCGGCGAGGTCGGCGGCGGCGATGTGCTTGGCCGCGTCGATCCGGTAGCCGTCGACGCCGAGCGAGGCCAGGTCGTTCAGGTAGCCGGCGATGGTCTGCTGGACGTAGGAGCTGCCGGTGTTCAGGTCGGAGAGGTTGACCAGTTCGCAGTTCTGCACGTTCGAGCGGTCGGCGTAGTTGCTGATCGCGGTGCGGCAGGAGTGGAAGTCCTGGTCCTGGTAGTACCCGGGGTAGGTGTACTTGGTGTAGTTGGTTCCACCGGTGCCGGTCCCGGAGCCGGCCGACATGTGGTTGATCACCGAGTCGGCGATCACCTTGACGCCCGCCGCGTGGCAGGTGTCGATCATGCTCTTGAAGGACGCCCGGTCGCCGAGGCGCCCGGCTATCCGGTAGCTCACCGGCTGGTAGGACGTCCACCACTGGCCGCCCTGGATGTGTTCCTGGGGCGGCGAGACCTCGACGAAGCCGTAGCCCTTCGGGCCGAGGGTGTCGGTGCAGGCCTTGGCGACGGAGTCGAAGCGCCACTCGAAGAGGGTGGCCGTGACGTCCTTGCCGTTGCCGGGTGGCGCGGCCTGGGCGGTGGGGGCCGCGCCGAAGGCCGCGGTGAGCGAGAGCGCGAGCGCCGCCGAGGCGGCGAGCGCGCCGGCCGTCCGGGCAGGCCGGCGGGTGGGGGCGGTGGTGACCACGATGTCTCCTGGGGGCTGGGGTGGGGCAGCCTGGGGTACCGCGTGTGAAAGGTTGCTGAAACTTGCTGGAAACTTGCAGCGCTGAACCTAAGGTCACACTGAGAGCCCGTCAAGGCCTTGGGAACAACGTTTCCGCAGCCCCGGAAACCTCGTATACGACCTTCCACCCGTCGCGCGGCACGGCGATGCCCCCGCGCGGTCTCGCACGGGGGCATCGCCGCGTAGCGTCTCCAGGGCCGCTCAGGGCCGCTTCAGGGGCGCTCAGCGCCGCTCAGGACGGCGGGGCGGGCCTCAGACGGCGTCCGGCCCGCGCTCGCCGGTGCGGACCCGGACGACGGTCTCCACCGGCACCGCCCAGACCTTGCCGTCGCCGATCTTCCCGGTCCGGGCGGCCCGGACGATCTCCTCGATCACCTGGTCCGCGTCGGCGTCCTCGACCACCACCTCGATCCGGGCCTTGGGGACCAGGTCGATCCGGTACTCGGCACCCCGGTAGACCTCGGTGTGCCCGTGCTGGCGCCCGTACCCGCTGGCCTCGGTGACGGTCAGTCCGTGCACCCCGATGGCCTGCAGGGCGTTCTTGACCTCGTCCAGCTTGAACGGCTTGACGATCGCGGTGATCAGCTTCATGCGGAGGGGGTCCTGTCGGAGGAGTGCGTGAGCACGGTGGTGGCGTGGGCGGTCGTACCGTGGCCCAGGACGCCGTGATCGTACGCGGTCTCGGCGTGCACGGCGAGGTCCAGGCCGGTGAGTTCGTGCTCCTCGTCGGCACGGAAGCCCATCACCCGGTCGACCGCCCGTCCGATCCCGTACGTCATGGCGAACGCGTAGACGGCGACGGCGGCCACCGCGGCCAGCTGCTTGCCGAGTTGGCCGAGGCCGCCGCCGTGCAGCAGCCCGACCGGGCCGCCGGTCATCGCGGCGCTGGCGAAGAGGCCGATCAGCGCGGTGCCGATGACCCCGGCGACGAAGTGCACACCCACCACGTCCAGCGAGTCGTCGAAGCCGAAGCGGAACTTCCAGCTGACCGCGTACGAGCAGACCACGCCCGCCGCCAGCCCGATCACCAGCGCACCGAGCAGGTCGACGCTCCCGCAGGAGGGGGTGATGGCGACCAGGCCGGCCACCGCGCCGGAGGCGGCGCCCAGGGTGGTGGCGTGGCCGTCCCGGCGCTTCTCGACCAGCAGCCAGCCGAGCAGCCCGGTGCAGCCGGCCGCCTGGGTGTTGAGCAGCGCGGACGCGGCCAGGCCGTTGGCGCCCAGCGCCGAGCCCGCGTTGAAGCCGAACCAGCCGAACCAGAGCAGGCCCGCGCCGAGCAGCACCAGGGGCAGGTTGTGCGGGCGCATCGCCTCCTTGCGGAAGCCGATCCGGGGGCCGAGCAGCAGGGCCAGGGCCAGTCCGCTGGCCCCGCAGTTGACCTCGACCACCGTGCCGCCGGCGAAGTCGAGCGCGCCGAGCTTCGACAGGATCCACCCGCCGGGCGCGAACACCCAGTGCGCCACCGGGACGTAGACCAGCAGCGTCCAGACTGCGGTGAAGGCGACCCAGGAACCGAACCGCGCGCGGTCCGCGATGGCGCCGCTGATCAGCGCGGCGGTGATGATCGCGAAGGTCAGCTGGAAGGTGGCGAACAGCACGGTGGGGACGTGGCCGGTGAGCGAGGAGGGGGTGATTCCGGCCATCCCGAGGTGGTCCAGGCCGCCGATCAGCCCCCAGCCGCCGACGTCCGGGCCGAACGCGAGCGAGTAGCCGGCCAGCAGCCAGACCACGGTGACCACGGCGATGGAGACGAAGCTCATCATGATCATGTTGAGCACGCTCTTGGTGCGGACCATGCCGCCGTAGAACAGCGCCAGGCCGGGGGTCATCAGCAGGACGAGTGCGGTACTGGCCAGCAGCCAGGCGGTGTCTCCGGTGTCGAGGCCGGGCGACGGGTCAGCCAGGAACATAGGGGCGTGCCTTCCCACGGGCCCGCGCCAGGGAGGAGCGCGGGTCGGTTGGGAGAGTGTCGCGAGGGCGGATTTCTGGTTGCGGACGGACACGTTTCGCCCGTGTTTCGTGTTGCCCGGCGGTTGCCCCGCGGTTGCCGGTCCGTTTCCGGAAGCTCACGCCCCGTGCCCGCCGGGCGGTCCCCCGGACGGGCCACCCGCCCGCCGCCCGCCGCACCCACGACGCAGGGCCCGGCAGCCGTGGCTGCCGGGCCCTGCTCCCTGTCCTACTTGGTTCTACTGACCGCCGGAGCGGGTCAGCTGGTGGCGATCGAGGTGTCGTCGATCACGAAGCTGGTCTGCAGCGAGGCGTCCTCGGTGCCGGCGAACTTCAGGGTGACCGTCTGGCCCGCGTAGGACGAGAGGTCGAAGGTGCGGAGCTGGTAGCCCGCGGCGGCGTCCACGTTCGAGTAGGTCTTCAGCGCGGTGCCGTTGACCGTGACCGCCAGCTTGTCGTACACCGTCGAGCCGGTCTCGGCCGTGTCGATGTGCAGGTAGAAGCTGAGCGAGGCCTTGCAGCCGGCCGGGATGGTCACCGTCTGCGAGAGGTTGTCCGAGTGGGCGGAGCCGTAGCCGTTCAGCCAGGCCTTCCAGGTACCGCCGTGCGCGGCCTGCGAGGCGCTGTTGTCCACGACACCGCTGGAGGCGGTCCACGGGGCGGCGCTGCCGGTCTCGAAGCCGGCGTTGCCGAGCAGCTGCGCCGGGGTGCAGCTGCCGCCGCCGCCGGAGACGGTCCAGGTGAAGCTGGTGGAACCGGTCTTGTTGGCGGCGTCCTTCGCGGTCACGGTCACGTTGTACGTGCCCGCGGTCGTGGCGGTGCCGGTGATCTTGCCGCTGGAGCTGATCGACAGGCCGGTCGGCAGGCCGGTGGCGGTGAAGGTCAGCGGGGCGGTGCCGCCGGTGGCGGCGATCTGCAGGTTGACCGAGCCGTTCAACGCGGTGCTCTGGTTGCCCGGGCTGGTGACGGTGACGCCACCCGGGTTCGGAGCGGTGCCCACGTTGACGCCCGCCCAGGCGGTGCTGACCGCGTTGAGCTCGGCGCTGCCGGCGCCGTACAGGTCGGTGGCCGCCTTCTCCGTCGCGGTGCGCGCCGCGGCGTAGTTGGTGGTGGAGGTCATGTAGGTGGTCAGCGCGCGGTACCAGACCGCCGCCGCCTTGTCCCGGCCGATGCCGCTGACGGCGATGTTGCCCTGGGTCGGCGAGTTGTAGCTGACGCCGTTGATCACCTTCGCGCCGCTGCCCTCGGACAGCAGGTAGAAGAAGTGGTTGGCGACACCGGACGAGTAGTGGACGTCCTTGTTGCCGACCGTGGAGGACCAGTAGTCGGCCGAGCCGCCGTCCTTGGAGGGCTTGTCCATGTAGCGCAGCGGGGTGCCGTCCCCGTTGATGTTGATCAACTCACCGATCAGGTAGTCGGGGTTGTCGGTCGGGATGTTGGCGTAGAACTCCACCATGGTGCCGAAGATGTCCGAGGTGGCCTCGTTCAGGCCGCCGGACTCACCCGAGTAGTTCAGGTTGGCGGTGGCCGCGGTGACGCCGTGGCTCATCTCGTGGCCCGCGACGTCGAGCTCGGTGAGCGGGTGGGTGTTGCTGTCACCGTCGCCGTAGGTCATGCAGAAGCAGGAGTCGTCCCAGAAGGCGTTCACGTAGTTGTTGCCGTAGTGGACGCGGCTGTAGGCGCCGACACCGTCGTTGCGGATGCCGCTGCGGCCGAAGGTGTTCTTGTAGTAGTCCCAGGTGGCCGCGACGCCGAAGTGGGCGTCGACCGCGGCCGACTCGCTGTTGGCGACGGTGCCGTCGCCCCAGCTGTCGGTCGACTTGGTGTACAGGGTGCCGGTGCCCGAGGTCCCGTGGTTCAGGTTCGTGGTGTACATCCCACCGCGAGCCCCGTCCTTCAGCTGGTACGAGGACCCCGACTGGGTCGTACCGACAGTGACGTTGCCGACGAAGACGCCCTTGCCGGTGCCGGTCTGGATGCCCTCGAACTTCTGGATGACCTGGCCGGAGGTCGCGTCGGTGACCACGTGCAGCTTGCTCGGGGTGCCGTCGGCCTCGGTGGAGGAGACGACCGTCTCCCACGCGAGGCGCGGGCTGTTGTCGGCGGCCCAGACCACCAGGCGGGGCGCGGACTCCAGCGCGGCGCCCGACTCGGCGGCCAGCGCGGCGGACTGCGCGGCCGGCGCGGCCAGCTTCGGCGTGGTGCTCACGCCGGTCAGCGGGGCGGTGCTGGCGCGGTCCACGCCCTTGGTCGCACCCGTGGCGCTCTGGTGCACGACCAGGTCGCCGCCGAGAACCGGAAGGCCGTTCAGCGTGCGCTCGTACCGCAGGTGGCGGGTACCGTCGGCGTCCTGGGAGACGTCCTTGGTGACCAGCTTCTCCTCGCTGCCCAGGCCCAGGGTCTGGGCGAGGGCGGCGGTCTGCCCGGTCGCCGAGGCGATCAGCTGGGCACGGCTCGCCTGCTGGGCGGCGACCGCGGCCGGCGCGTCCGGGGTGGCGGCCTGCGCGATGACGGGGATGCCGGTCACCAGAAGCGCGGTGGAGGCGGCCATGACAACCGCTGCCTTCCGAGCCTGGGTGTAACGGGACATGCGGACTCCTTTTCCGACCGACGCGGGGTGCGCGTGCGGTGGAGAGAACCTGGCCGCAGGGTTGCGGCGCAGTGGGGGCCCCCGCCGCCGGGTGCGCGGCGCGGGTGCGGTTGCGGAGCAAAGACCGAGCAGTTGCTGGCAGGAAGAGGCGCTGAACCTGACCTGGGACAGCCGCACCGGGGGGTGGGGCCCCCTCGTCTGCAGCCGGGGGAATCGTGGCAGTAAACGAGCCGTGAATGACAGATGCATGCCACTGATTGGCCGATTAGCTACCGGGACCGTTCATCCGTCGGACCCCCGTCCGTGTTACAGGCGCGCGAACTACCGACGACGGTTTTCATCGCCACCCGAAAGGTTCGATCACTTCCGGCGGGCACTGACCAGCGCTCAGGGCCCGCTCGGCGTCCGCATGGTGGACCGTGCTGCCGGGCGGATCCGTCACCTCACCTTTCCGGCCGTGCCAACGACGGTTTTCGGCCACTCGCGCGCCGGGCACCGGCGGGAAGTACCACGGCCCCGCGCCGCCCGAGGGCGGTGCGGGGCCGGGTACGGCGGAGCGTCAGTTCTGGACGAAGACCGCCACGGTGCGGCCCGGCACGGTGAAGGTGCCGGTGGCGGCGGCGAAACCGGACTGCCGGACCACCGGATCGGCCCCGCCCGCCTGGACCGGGTGCAGCGCCTGCGCCGTCCCCTTCAGGGCGGCCACGGTCTGGCTCTGCGCGGTGGGCGTGGCGTTGAACACCACGGTGATGCCCTTCTGCGCCCCGGCCAGCCCGGTGCCGTCCAGGTGCAGCGTGATCACCCCGGGCGTCTCGCCGGGCGTGCCGGAGAGCGGGTAGGAGAGCCGCTGCTGGACGGCGGCCAGGGTGGGCAGCGAGAACAGCGGCGAGCCCTGCTTGATCCGCAGGAACTGCTGGTACTGCGCAGTGGTCGCCCGGATGTCGGCGGCGCCCATCGCCAGCTTCGGATCGGCCAGCAGCGACTTGGCGGCCGGCCACATCTCCTTGTTGTCGGCCGCCGTCGGCACGCCGCGGCCCCAGCCGTTGCCCTGCGCCGGGTCCCACTGGATCGCGTTGAACCAGTCGCCCGAGTCGTAGGAGTTGGCGTCCAGCGACTTGGAACGCAGCAGGTCGGTGCCGGCCTGGACGAAGCCCGGCCCCTGGGTGAGCGCGGTCAGCGAGAGCGCGAGCGCCTGCATCCGGGCCCGGTCGGCGGGCGCGGTGGCCGCGGGCAGCTTGTAGGCCAGCGCGTCGAACAGGTCGGTGTTGTCGTGCGCGTCCACGTACTCCACCGCCTCGCCCGGCACGGCCGCGTACCCGGTCGGGGCGCCGTTGTAGTCGACGCCCGCGCCGGTGACGGCCCGGCCCGCGCTGTCGGTGAACGCGTAGCCGGCCAGGTTGCCGGTGAGCGCCACCTTGAGCTGGTCCATCTGCTTGAGCAGCCGGTCCTTCTGCTCCTGCGGCGTGCCGTTGGCCGGCGAGCCGTTGGGGTCGGAGTACAGGCCCGAGGCGAAGCCCTGCTGCGGGGCCGAGGAGAGCTGGAAGTTGCCGCCCCGCGCCGCGTCCCGGATCCGGTCGTCGAAGGTGGCGATGCCGGTGCCGGCCATGTTCAGCTGGGTGGCCTGCGCGAAGCGGGCGTCATTGGCCACGACCCCGAAGTTCCAGCCCTCGCCGTAGAGGAAGACGTTCTTCCCGTCGACGCCGTCCGAATCCGGTGTCATCCTGCGCAGTGCGGCCTGCACGTCCAGCATGGTGGACCTGGGATCCAGGCCCATCAGGTCGAAGCGGAAGC
This sequence comes from Kitasatospora sp. NPDC001603, assembly GCF_040298365.1. Lineage (NCBI taxonomy): Bacteria > Bacillati > Actinomycetota > Actinomycetes > Kitasatosporales > Streptomycetaceae > Kitasatospora > Kitasatospora sp. NPDC001603. The sequence goes on along the minus strand of NZ_JBEPAA010000003.1, from coordinate 51,883 downwards.
CGTCGACCTTGTACTCACGCGCCCAGGTGGTCACCGAGTCCACCACCAGGCGGTTCATCATGGCGTGCTCGGGCGCGGTGTCGGCGCAGCAACTGTCGGTCGTCACCTTGCCGTTGGCGTCGAGCCGCTGGTAGTAGCCGGGGACGACCCGGTCCAGCACCGAGTGCTCGGCCTGGCCGGCGGCGGCGGTGTGGTTGTAGACCACGTCCAGCACCACGCGCAGCCCGGCCTGGTGGATCGCCTGCACCATCTGCCGGAACTGCACCGTCCGGGCGGTGCCCTCCGGGTCGGTGGCGTACGAGCCCTCCGGCACGTTGTAGTGCAGCGGGTCGTAGCCCCAGTTGTAGGCGTCCTCGGCGGCGACGGCCGCCACGCACTCCTGCTGCCGCTCGCTGTCCGCCGCCAGGGCCTTGAGGTCGCAGGCCGGCAGCTTCTGCTGGGCCCGGTTCTCCCGGATGGTGGCGATGTCGAAGGTCGGCAGCAGGTGCACGGTGGTGACGCCGGCCTGGGCCAGCTCCCGCAGGTGCCGCATGCCGGCCGACTGGGACTCGGTGAAGGCCAGGTAGGTGCCGCGCTCGGCGGCCGGCACCGTGCCGTCCTCGACCGAGAAGTCCCGGACGTGCAGCTCCTGGATCTGCTGCCGCGCCGGCGGGACGGCCTTCGGGACGGTGTGGTCGTCCCAGCCCTCGGGCTTCAGCGCCTTGGCGGCGAGGTCGGCGACCAGGCTCCGCCCGGAGTCGGCGGACAGCGCCACCGAGTACGGGTCGGTGACGGTGTTGACCACCAGCTGCTGGACGGACGGCGCCCAGACCTTCACCTGGTACAGGTAGTACTTGCCGTCCAACTCGGCCTTGTCACGGACGAGTTCCCAGACACCGGTCTCGTCGTCCAGCTCCAGGGGGACGGTCTTCGGGGTGCCGCCGGCCGGTCCGTCGAAGAGCTGGACGGAGACCTCCCGCGCGGTCGGCGCCCAGACCGACAGCGCCACCTTGCCGTTGTAGTAGGCCGGTCCGAAGTCCACCCGGCCGGTGCGGCGGGCGTACAGGTCGTCCAGCACGCCGGGGGTCTGCACCCCGGTCGCGGCCAGCGCGGCGCCGCTGGGCAGGTGCTCGGTGAAGAGCAGCTGGCTGCGGAGCGCGGCGGGCACCCGGGCCGCGTCGCGGGCGTCCACGGTGAAGGCCCGGTAGCCGGCCAGGTGCGGGAAGGCGGCCTTCTGGGCGTCGGTCAGCCCGGCGGCGGGGGTCAGCCGGATCCACTGCCCGGCCTTGCTCAGCACGCCCTTCTCGGCGCGGATGCCGCCCTCGGGGTCGTACACCAGCTGGGCGCTGGTGCCGCCGGCCAGTGCGGCGTCGTTGGCGCCGTACCCGGCGGGCACCACGACCGTGCGGGCGTCGATCCACTGGGCCTTGGCGGAGCCGGGGTCCAGCTGCGAGGCGGCGGCGGCGTTCTGCGGGAGCAGGTAGCCCTCCCGGCCGCCCAGGATCCAGACCTCGTGGCCGTTGGCGGCGAGGTCCAGCGACTGGTCGGTCGGCAGGTCCTTGTCGTTGCCCCGGTGCAGGACGTAGCTGAGGCTGGTGGCGCCGGGGGCCAGCGGCACCTCGAAGACGGCGCCGAAGGCGTCGCGGCGGACCGGCAGCAGCGGGTTGCCCCAGTCGGTCGGGGTGGCGGCGCCGGTCCAGTCGTGCAGGCCCCAGCCGGTGTAGTCGCCGTCGGCCCGGTTGTAGTGGATGACGGCGGTGCCGGCGGGCTGGGTGTCGGCGGGCCCGGGGTTCGCCGTCCGGACGGTCGGGTCACCCTCCTTGAGCCAGACCTCGCCGGTCGCGCCGACGTCGAGGTGGCGGTCGGTGTCGACGTCCTTGACGCCGTCCTTCTCGACGACGAAGCCGATGTCCGAGGCCCCCTCCTTCAGCTTCACGTAGGCGAAGGCGCCGTAGGCGTCCCGGCCGGTGAAGCCGTGCCCGGCGGGCCAGGGGGTGGCCTCGCCGTCCGCGAGGTCGCCCCAGGCGTAGAGGTTCCAGCCGTCGTAGTCGCCGTCCTCGCGCTGGTAGTGCACGACGGCGTACGGGCGGGCGGTGGCGCTGGGCGCCGGGGCGGGGGCGGGGGTGCCGGTGGTGAAGCTGCCGGTGGCCGAGCGCAGGTGGCCGCTGGAGTCCTGGACCACGGCCTTGTAGCGGACCACCGTGCCGGGCTGCACGGCGCCGAGGTCCTGGGTGACCCGGTACGTCCCGTTGTCGGCGGTGCCGAGGGTCCGCCAGGGCGCGTCGCCGATCTGCGCGGCGAAGGTGACCCGGTCGAAGCCGCCGCCGTCGACGGCCGCGCCGACGGTGACGGTGCCGGTGGAGCCGTCGGCCGGGGTCCGCAGCGCGAGCTTCGGCGCGGCCGCGACGGGCGCCAGCTTCCCGGCGGCCTTGAACACCACCGAGGAGAGCGCGGGCACGGTGACGGTGACCGCGCGGTCCGCGCCACTGGTCAGCCGCTCCCCCGCGGCCGGGTAGATCCGGTCGAAGCCCTGGCCGGCCGAGAAGGTGTCCAGGGTGACGGTCTTCGCCTCGGCCGCGTTGTTGACCGCGACCAGGTACTCGACCTGCTGCCCGGCGTCGATCCGGGAGAAGGCGTACACGCCCGCGCCGTCGGCGGCGTACCGCTCGATCTGGGCGCCGTCGGCGAGGGCCGGGTGGTCCCGGCGCAGCGCGGCCAGCCCGGCGATGCCCCGGTAGAGCTCGCCGTCGCGCCCGTAGCGGTCGGCGGAGCCGGAGGGGCCGCCGAGCACCCGGTCCGTGTTGTAGGAGGGGGTCCTCGAGGCGAAGAGGTCCTGCCGGGCGTCCTTGTCGCCGCCGGCGCCGGTGAAGCCCTGCTCGTCGCCGTAGTAGACGACCGGCTGGCCCCGGGTGAGGAACTGCAGCTCGGAGGCGAGCCGGTCCTTCTTCAGCAGGGTGGCGTCGTCGGCGCCCGGGTTGTCGCCGAGCAGGAAGGACCCGAAGCGGCCCATGTCGTGGTTGCCGAGGAAGGTCGGCAGCTCGTAGGCGTCGGTGTCGGCGGTGGTGTAGCGGTAGTCCTGCCCGTACACGTCGGCGAGGCCGCGGGCCGAGCCGCCCTGCGAGACGTAGGAGCGGGCGGCGCTCTGGAACGGGAAGTCCAGGGTGGCCTGGAGCCGGCCCTTGGTGACGTACGGCGAGGTGACCGCCGGGTCGCTGGAGAGGATCTCGCCGAACATGAAGAACTTCTTGTTGCCCTGCTTGGCGGCGAAGTCCTTGAGCGCGGGCGCCCACTGCTGCCAGAAGGCCATGTTGACGTGCTTGACGGTGTCGATCCGGAAGCCGTCCACGCCGGCGTCCTTGACCCACTGCTGGTAGACCTTCTCGAAGCCCTGGACCACCTTGGGGTTCTGGGTGTCGAGGTCGTCCAGGCCGGAGAAGTCGCCCTCGGTGGCGGACTCGCCGACGAAGGTCGAGTCGCCCCGGTTGTGGTAGAGCGCGGGGTCGTTCAGCCAGGCCGGGGCCTTGACGGCGGTGTCGGCGGGCTTGCGGAAGACCGGGCTGTAGGGGAACGAGTCCTTGGTCAGCTTCGGCCAGGCGGCCGGGGAGCCGGCGCCCGCGTCGACGACGGCGGTCTCGTCGACCGGCCGGCCGTCGGCGTCCAGCACCGGGTAGGCCCCGGTGGAGCGGTAGCCGTACTGCTGCTGCGCGTAGTCGATGACGTCGGCGGTGTGGTTGGTGATGACGTCGAAGAAGACCTTGATGCCCTTGGCGTGCGCCTTGGCTATCAGCTCCTTGAGCTGCTCGTTGGTGCCGAAGTGCGGGTCGACCTGGGTGAAGTCGGTGATCCAGTAGCCGTGGTAACCGGCCGAGGCCTGGTCGCCGGCGCCCTGGACGGGCTTGTTCTTGAAGATCGGGGCCATCCAGATCGCGGTGGTGCCGAGGTCCTGGATGTAGTCGAGCCGCTGAAGCAGGCCCGCGAGGTCGCCCCCGTGGTAGAAGCCCTTGTCGGCCGGGTCGAGGCCGTGGTCCAGCCGGCTGCCGGTGATGCCCCCGGTGTCGTTGCCCGGGTCGCCGTTGGCGAAGCGGTCCGGCAGGACGAAGTAGAACTGCTCGCGGGAGAGGTCGTGCCGCCCGGCGGTGGCGGCCAGCGCGGCGTCCGAGGGCGGGCCGGGCGGGGCCGCGGCGAAGGCCGCGGGGGCCGCGCCGCCCAGGGTGGCGGCGGTCAGCGCGGCGGCCAGCAGCACGGCCGTGCGGCCGGGCCTGCGGATCGGGGTGGTGCTCCGTCGGCGTGTGCGGCGGGGCGGGACATCGGCCACTGAGGGCTCCCTTGCGGGGGTAAGGGGTGTCGAGTTGCCAGGACGCTAGCGTTCTGCAATCTGTTTCAGCAAGATGCAGAAAGGGTTTCGGTCCCGGAAATTTCGGCCCCCTGCGTGCCGCTGCCCGCCCCCGATTGCGCCACCCGAGGCACTCGGCGTGAGAATAGGACGTATGCCCGTCCCGCCGGTTCGTACCAGATCCCACAGCACCCCCTACCCCGGTGGGAGCAGTCCCCTAGCCCTCAAGGGGGACAGTCGGTGAAGAATCCACTTCCAGAGGATGAGCGGACGGCTACGGGACGTCTGGCAGACTTCTCGTCCATGGGGGAACCGACCGAGATCCAGCAGACCGGCGCCGAGCGCGCCGCGGCGGCGCACGGTGGCGGTTCCGCAGCGGGCCCGGCCGGCTCCGGCCGGGTGCCCGACGGAGCCACCCGCGTCGCCCAGTCCCGCGCGGCCGCGCTGCGCGGCCGCATCCGTGACCAGCGCCGTTCACCGGCGCGACCGCGGATCTGGTTCGAGCTGGCGCTGATCGGGATCAGCTACTGGGTCTACTCCCTCGTCCGCAACGCCGTCCCGGAACAGGAAGCGATAGCCCAGAAGCACGCGGGCTGGATCTGGGACTTCGAGCAGAGCCTCGGCGTGGCCGTCGAGCGCTCGGTCAACCACGCGGTCGACAAGTTCTCGTGGTTGATCGTCGGGATGAACTACTACTACGCGACGCTGCACTTCATCATCACCATCGGCGTCCTGGTCTGGCTCTACCGGCGCCACCCGGGCCGCTACGCCGCGGCCCGCACGGTGCTGTTCGTCACCACCGGCATCGCCCTGGTCGGCTTCTACTTCTTCCCCCTCGCCCCGCCCCGGCTGATGACGGACGGCGGCTTCATCGACACCCTGAAGGTCCACAACACCTGGGGTTCGATGGCCTCCGGGCCCGCCACGCACGTCTCCAACCAGTACGCGGCGATGCCCTCGATGCACATCGGCTGGTCGCTCTGGTGCGGCCTGGCCATCTTCTTCCTGGCCCGCGCGGCCTGGGTCCGCGCGCTCGGCCTGCTCTACCCGGTGGCCACCCTGGTGGTGATCGTCTCGACCGCCAACCACTTCTGGATGGACGCCGTCGGCGGCGTCGTCTGCCTCACGGTCGGCTTCGTGGTGGCCCGGCTGATCTACCACGTCTGGGTCTACCGCCTGCCGCAGGTCCCGGCCCGGGGGGCGGCGGACGAGCCGATCACGGTGCCCGAGCAGTGGAGCGAGCCCGCGGTGAGCGCCGGACGGCGCTGAGACCGGGGTATGGCGAAGGGCCCGCGGAGCTTTCCGCGGGCCCTTCGCCGTACCCCGGCGCCGTACGCCGGGGTCCTTGCACAGGGCCCCTTCGCGACCTCCGGGGCCGGGGCGCAGCGATCCTCCGGTGGCCGGGGCGCAGCCGGTCGGGGATCAGCCGTAGAACAGCCGCTCCACCACCGCCCGGGCCCGCCGGGTGGTGCGCCGGTAGTCGTCCACCAGCTCGCCGCTGTGCCCGGCGCCGTACCCGAGGTAGCGGGCCACCGCGGCCAGCTCCCGGGCCTCCCCGGGGAAGCTGTCCCCGGGCCGGCCGCGGACCAGCATCACCGCGGAGCGCACCCGGGAGGCCAGCACCCAGGCGGCGTCCAGCACCGCCGCGTCCTCCGCCCCGACCAGCCCGGCCTCGGCGGCGGCCGCCAGCGCGGGCCTGGTCCGGGTGGTCCGCAGCGCCGGCAGCTCGTGCCCGTGCTGGAGCTGGAGGAGCTGGACGGTCCACTCCACGTCGGCCAGTCCGCCCCGGCCGATCTTGGTGTGGGTGGTCGGGTCGGCGCCGCGCGGCAGCCGCTCGGCCTCGATCCGGGCCTTGATCCGGCGGATCTCCACCACGTCCCGCTCCGGCACCCCGGAGCCCGGGTAGCGCAGCGGGTCGATCAGCTGCCGGAACCGCTCCCCCAGCTCCGCGTCCCCCGCCACCGGGTCGGCGCGCAGCAGCGCCTGGCTCTCCCAGGCGTGCGACCAGCGCCGGTAGTACGCCGCGTAGGAGGCGAGGGTGCGCACCAGCGGGCCGTTGCGGCCCTCCGGGCGCAGATCGGCGTCGACCACCAGCGGCGGCTCGGTGGACGGCCCGGAGAGCAGCGTGCGCAGCTCGTGGCAGACCGCCTGGGCGGCCCGGGCGGCGTCCTGGTCGAGCGAACCGAGCAGCGGCTCGTGGACGAAGAGGACGTCCGCGTCGGAGCCGTAGCCGAGTTCGCGCCCGCCGAACCGGCCCATCGCGATCACCGCGATCCGGGTCGGCAGCTCCCCGTGCCGGGCCTCCCAGCCGGCCGTGCAGGCGCGCAGCGCGCCCTGGAGGGTGGCCGCGTTGAGCGCGGTGAGCGCCTCGCCCGCGACGTCCAGGGCCTCGGCCGGGTCGTCACCGAGCCGCCCGAGGACATCGGCGGCGGCGGTCCGGAACAGCTCCCGGCGCCGCACCGAACGGGCGGCGGCGACGGCCGCGGGGGCGGAGTCGGCGCGGCCGACGGCGGCCAGTATCTCCTGCTCCAGGGCGGGCCGGCCGCGCGGCGCCAGGCCCTGCGGGTCGCCCAGCATGGCGACCGCCTCGGGGGCCCGCAGCAGCAGGTCGGGGGCGAGCCGGCCGGCCGAGAGGACCCGGGCCAGCTGCTCGGCGGCGGCGCTCTCGTCGCGCAGCAGCCGCAGGTACCAGGGGGTGCGGCCGAGCGCGTCGGAGACCTGGCGGAAGTTGAGCAGCCCGGCGTCCGGGTCGGCCGAGTCGGCGAACCAGCCCAGCAGCACCGGCAGCAGGGTCCGCTGGATGGCGGCCTTGCGGCTGACGCCGGAGGCCAGCGCGGTCAGGTGGCGCAGCGCGGCGGCCGGGTCGGCGTAGCCGAGCGCCTCCAGCCGGGCCCGGGCGGCGTCCGGGCTCAGCCCGGTCGCACCGGTCGGCAGCTCGGCGACGGCGTCCAGCAGCGGCCGGTAGAACAGCTTCTCGTGCAGCCGGCGGACCTCGACGGCGTGCCGCTTCCACTCCCGCTGGAGGGCGGCGACCGGGTCGGCCCGGGTGTCGTCGTTGATCAGCGGGGCGAGCGAGCGGGCCAGCCGGCGCTGGTCCTCCTCGCCGGTGGGCATCAGATGGGTGCGGCGCAGCCGGTGCAGCTGGATCCGGTGCTCCAGCGAGCGCAGGAAGCGGTAGGCGGTGTCCAGCGAGGCGGCGTCGGCCCGGCCCACGTACCCGCCCCGGGAGAGCGCGCCGAGTGCCTCCAGGGTGTTGCCGCTGCGCAGCGCCGGGTCGGTGCGGCCGTGCACCAGCTGGAGCAGCTGGACGGAGAACTCGACGTCGCGCAGGCCGCCCGGGCCCAGCTTGAGCTGGCGGTCGAGCTCGGTGACGGGGATCGAGTCGATCACCCGGCGGCGCATCTGCTGCACGTCGGTGACGAAGTTCTCCCGGGCGGCGGCCTGCCAGACCATCGGCTCCAGCGCCGCCAGGTAGGCGGCCCCGAGCTCGGCGTCCCCGGCGACCGGACGGGCCTTGAGCAGTGCCTGAAACTCCCAGGTCTTGGCCCAGCGCTGGTAGTAGGCCTGGTGGCTGGCCAGGGTGCGGACCAGTGGGCCGTTGCGGCCCTCGGGGCGCAGGTTGGCGTCCACCGGCCAGATGGTGCCCTCGCCGGTGGTGTCCGCGCAGAGCCGGGTGAGCGCGGCGGCCAGCCGGGTGGCGGCCTTGATCGCCTCCTGCTCCTCGACGCCCTCCCGCGGTTCGGCGACGAAGATGACGTCCACGTCGGAGACGTAGTTGAGCTCGCGCCCGCCGCACTTGCCCATGCCGATGACGGCGAGGCGGCAGGCGCCGGCGGCCTCCGGATCCTCCTCGGCGGCGATCTCCAGGGCGGTCTGCAGGGTGGCGCCGGCCAGGTCGGCCAGTTCGGCGGCGGTCTGCGCGAGGTCGGTGGTGCCGGTGAGGTCGCGGGCGGCGATGGCCAGCAGGCAGCGGCGGTAGGCGATCCGCAGCGCGTCCGCCGGGCTGACGGCGGCGTCCGCCCGCAGGCCCTCGCGCAGCGCGCGACGGAAGTCCTCCGGGCCGGGGTGCATGTCGCGCAGTTCGAAGGTGACCAGGGCGTGCCAGTCGTGCGGGTGCCGGGCCAGGTGGTCGGCGAGCGCGGTGGACGCGCCGAGCACGCCGAGCAGCCGGTCGCGCAGCGGCTTGGAGGTGGTGAGGGTGTCGCGCAGGGTGTGCCGCTCGGTCTCGTCGGCGCCCTCCAGCAGCCGGGCCAGGCCGAGCAGGGCGAGGTCCGGATCGGCCGTGGCGCCGAGCGCGTCCAGCAGCACCGGGTCGTCGGCCAGTCCCTCCAGACCGGGCCCGGCGAGCAGCCGGACGGCCTGCGCCGGGTCGGTGAACCCGCGCCGGACCAGCCTGATCTCCGGCCGGCTCACCCGGCTCCCGGCCCGCTGCTCCTCCATGACCCCTCCATCCGCCCGTTCAGCAGGTTACGCGCCCGCACGGCGACGCGCCGGGCGCGACCGCGGACCGGCCCCGCCCGGCCACGACCGGGAGCCTCACGGTCGCCCGGCGGACGGGCCCCGCCGCCGAGCGCCTTCACCGGCGCCGGTCGCCCCCGGCCCCGGCAGCCCCTCCGGCCGGCAGCACGGACACCGCCGTCCACTCCTCCTTCGAGGCGGACGGCGGCATCGGCTTCCTGTACGTCGAACGGGTGAAGGCCGGACGCGGAGCGCCGGGCGGCGGCCGACGGCGCACCGCCCTGTCGCCCGCTCACCGCCCGGGGCGCCCGACCGGGGCGGTGCCCCGTCGGACGGTCACGCTGTCCGGCGGCCCGGGGGGACGGACCCGATCATGCGCGCCGCCGGCCGAGCCGCATCGCCGCCACACCCGCCGCGAGGAAGGCGGCCGAGAGGCCGATCAGGATCGGCGTCCCCTGGGAGCCCGTCTCGGCCAGCTCCCCGTGGGGGTGTTCGGCCGAGTGGTGCTCGCCCGCACCGTGCTGGCCGGACGCGTACCCCCCGCCCGAACCGTAGTGCCCGCCCCCGCCGTGCCCGGTCTCCTTGCCGTGCTCGCCGTGCTCGCCGTGCTCGCCGCCACCGTGGTGAGCCGACTTGCCCGGCGCCTGGCCCTTGGCCACGAGGGTCGCCTTGTTCAGGTTCTGCGAGGCCTGGTGGTTGGACTGGCTCTGCTGGTTGGAGAGGTTGTTGGCCTGCGAGGCCGACTGGTTGTTCTGCGCCGAGTTCTGCGCGCTGTTCTGCGCGCTGTTCTGCGCGGAGTTGTTCGAGTTGCTGGCGGCGCTGTTGTTCGCACTGTTGTTGAGGTTGTTCGTGACGACGTTCTGCACGTTGACGGTCACCTGGACGTGCTGGTCCTGACCCTGGTTCTGCGAGCCGCTCTGGCTCTGCCCCTGGTCCTGCTCGTTGCTCTGACCCTGGGCCTGGCCCTGACCCTGGCCCTGCTCGTTGCTCTGCCCCTGCCCCTGGCCCTGGCCCTGACCCTGGCCCTGGCCCTGCCCCTGACCTTGGCCCTGCCCCTGGCCCTCGTGGCCGCCGTGGCCCTCGTGACCCTCATGGCCCTCGTGGCCCTCGTGACCGCCGTGGTGCTCGTGGTGCTCGGGGGAGCAGTCGCAGTCCGCGGGGCCGTGCTCCCCGGGCTGGCCGTGCCAGTCCTCCTCACAGTGCTCGCCACCGCGGGGCGACGAGCCCTCGGGGAACACGGACTCCGGCTGAGCCATCGGCCGACCGCGTCCGGGACCGCTCTCCTCCGACAGCGCGGGCTGCTCGGCGGCTTCGGCGTCGCCCGGCTCCACGAACTCCGACACCGAGCCGTCGGCGAAGGCCTCTCCGGCCTCGGTGCCCTCGTCGCCCCGGTGGGCCGGGCGAAGCCCCGGTGCGGAGTAGACGGTGCTTCGCCCGTCGAAGGTCCAGGTGCTGGTGGTGGAGCCGCTGTCCTCCTCGGCCAGACGCAGGAGGCTGTCGACCCATGCGCCCTGGGCCTCGACCGATTCGGCGGCTGCGCCGTGGTCGACGACGGGCGAGGCGTAGGCCGTGCCGCCGGCGCCCAGGGCGAGGGCGGCCGAGGCCAGTCCGGACAGGACCAGGGTAGTGATTCGAGTACGCATGACACTCCAGGATGATCCGCAAAACGGATCTTCTGAATACGCTCCCGCGTCACCTGGTCACGGCTCGCACCGCTGCAGGGTAACCGCATTGGCCCAACGAATTAGCGTGCGCGGGGGACCCCTGCCCGGACGCCCGCACCACCCTCGCCCGCCGGAGACCGGCGGGAGCGGGCGGACCCGCACAACGGAACGGGCCTGCTCCGACCGGAGCAGGCCCACTCGCGCGGTTGACGGAGCGTCAGAGCACCTGGAGGTTCTTCCGCAGCTCGAAGGGGGTGACCTCGGAGCGGTACTCCTCCCACTCCTGGCGCTTGTTGCGGAGGAAGAAGTCGAACACGTGCTCGCCGAGGGTCTCGGCGACCAGCTCGCTGCGCTGCATCAGGTCGATGGCCTCGCCGAGGTTCTGCGGCATCGGCTGGATGCCGAGGGCGCGGCGCTCCGCGTCGGTGAGCGCCCAGACGTCGTCGTCCGCGCCGGGCGGGAGTTCGAGGCCCTCCTCGATGCCCTTGAGGCCGGCCGCGAGGGTGACGGCGTAGGCGAGGTAGGGGTTGCAGCCGGTGTCCAGCGAGCGGACCTCGATCCGGGTGGAACCCTGCTTGCCGGGCTTGTACATCGGGACGCGGATCAGGGCCGAGCGGTTGTTGTGGCCCCAGCAGATGTACGACGGCGCCTCGCCGCCGGCGCCCGCGGTGCGCTGCGAGCCGCCCCAGATCCGCTTGTAGGAGTTGACCCACTGGTTGGTGACGGCGGCCGTCTCGGCGGCGTACTTGAGCAGTCCGGCGATGAAGGACCGGCCGACCTTGGAGAGCTGGTACTCCGCGCCGGACTCGTGGAACGCGTTGCGGTCCCCCTCGAAGAGCGAGAGGTGGGTGTGCATCCCCGAGCCGGGGTGGTCGGAGAACGGCTTCGGCATGAAGCTGGCGTGCACGCCCTGCTCCAGCGCGACCTCCTTCATGACCAGACGGAAGGTCATGATGTTGTCGGCGGTGGAGAGCGCGTCGGCGTAGCGCAGGTCGATCTCCTGCTGCCCGGGCGCGCCCTCGTGGTGGGAGAACTCCACCGAGATGCCCATCGACTCCAGCATCGTGATCGCCTGGCGGCGGAAGTCGTGCCCCACCCCGCGCGGGGTGTGGTCGAAGTAGCCGGACTGGTCGGCGGGGATCGGCGCGGTGCCGTCGCCGGGCAGGTTCTTCAGCAGGAAGAACTCGATCTCGGGGTGGGTGTAGAAGGTGAACCCGAGCTCGGAGGCCTTCTCCAGGGTGCGCTTGAGCACGAACCGCGGGTCGGCGAAGGACGGGGAGCCGTCCGGCATCAGGATGTCGCAGAACATCCGGGCCGTCCCGGGCGTCTCCGAGCGCCAGGGCAGGATCTGGAAGGTGGTCGGGTCCGGCTTGGCGATCATGTCGGACTCGTAGACGCGGGCGAAGCCCTCGATCGCCGACCCGTCGAAGCCGATGCCCTCCTCGAAGGCCTGCTCCAGCTCCGCCGGCGCCACCGCGACCGACTTCAGGAACCCGAGCACGTCGGTGAACCACAGTCGGACGAAACGGATGTCACGCTCTTCGAGCGTCCGGAGCACGAACTCCTGCTGCTTGCCCATGGGGACAGTCTCACCTCTGCTCTTTACGTTCGTGTTACGCCCGGAAACCACCCGAAAGCGACTGTCCCCATCATGGCGGATAGCGGCCGCCGAGGGCAGTGGCAACCCTCGGACGCGACATCGCGTCAGATTGACGATTAGACTGGCGGCATGCCCACTCTCCGTCTCGCCCTGTGCCAGACCGACCCCTGGGTCGGTGATCTCGACCGCAACGCGGACGAGGTGGTACGCCGGACGGCCCAGGCCGTCGAGGCCGGTGCCCGGCTGATCGCCTTCCCCGAGATGGCCCTGACCGGGTACCCGGTGGAGGACCTCGCCCTACGCCGCTCCTTCGTCGAGGCCTCCCGGTCCGCGCTGGTCGCCCTGGCCGCGCGACTGGCCGGCGAGGGGCTGGGCGAGGTGCCGGTCGTGGTCGGCTACCTGGGCCGGTCCGACCAGGCCTCACCGCGGTTCGGCCGCCCGGCCGGGTCGCCGCAGAACTGCGCCGCGGTGCTGCACCGCGGCGGGGTGGTCACCCGGTTCGCCAAGCACCACCTGCCCAACTACGGGGTGTTCGACGAGTACCGCTGGTTCGTCCCCGGCGACCAGCTGCCGGTGCTGCGGCTGCACGGGGTGGACGTGGCGCTCGCGATCTGCGAGGACATCTGGCAGGACGGCGGCCGGGTCAGCGCCGCCCGCGAGGCCGGGGCCGGCCTGCTGCTGGTGCTCAACGGCTCGCCCTACGAGCGGAACAAGGACGACGCCCGGCTGGAACTGGTCCGGCGGCGCGCCGGCGAGGCGGGCTGCGCGCTGGCCTACGTCAACATGGTCGGCGGCCAGGACGAGCTGGTCTTCGACGGCGACTCGATCGTGGTCGGCGCGGACGGCGGGGTGCTGGGCCGCTCGCCGCAGTTCGCGGAGCACCTGCTCGTCCTCGACCTCGACCTGCCGGCCGCGAGCAGCGACCACACCGACGGACTGCTGCTCGCCGACGGCCTGCACCTGGTCCGCCGCGAACTGGGCGGCGAGCCGCTGCCCGCGCCCGCCGCGCCGCTCCGGGCCGAGGTGGCGCCCAGGATCTCGGACGAGGCCGAGATCTGGGCCGCGCTGGTCTCCGGCACCGAGGCGTACGTGCGCAAGAACGGCTTCCGCTCGGTGCTGCTCGGCCTCTCCGGTGGCATCGACTCCGCGCTGGTGGCGGCCATCGCGGTGGACGCGCTGGGGGCCGGGAACGTGCACTGCGTCTCGATGCCGAGCCGGTACTCCTCCCAGCACTCCCGGGACGACGCCGCCGAGCTGGCCCGCCGGACCGGCCTGCACTTGCGGACGGTGTCGATCGCCCCGATGGTCGACGCCTACCTGGCGGCCACCGAGCTGACCGGCCTGGCCGAGGAGAACCTGCAGTCCCGGCTGCGCGGCACGCTGCTGATGGCGATCTCCAACCAGGAGGGCCACCTGGTGCTCGCGCCGGGCAACAAGAGCGAGCTGGCGGTCGGCTACTCCACGCTGTACGGCGACTCGGTCGGCGCGTTCGGACCGATCAAGGACGTCTACAAGTCGCTGGTCTTCCGGCTCGCCCGCTGGCGCAACGAGGAGGCCGCGCGGCGCGGCGAGCCGGCGCCGATCCCGGAGCACACCATCGACAAGCCGCCGTCCGCCGAGCTGCGGCCGGACCAGGTGGACACCGACTCGCTCCCCGACTACGACCTGCTGGACACCGTGCTCAGCCGCTACATCGAGGGCGACGAGGGCCGGGACTCGATCGTGGCGGCGGGCTTCGACCCGGCGGTGGTCGACCGGGTGGTCCGGCTGGTCGACACCGCCGAGTACAAGCGCCGGCAGTACCCGCCGGGCCCGAAGATCTCCGCCAAGGGCTTCGGCCGGGACCGCCGGCTGCCGATCACCAACCGCTGGCGCCGCGGCTGATCGCCGGCCGGCCGGTCCCGGCCGCCGGTGGTCACCCCTGGTAGCGGTAGGTGGCCGCGATCGCGAGGTGGTCGCTGCCGTCGTGGCCCAGGGTGCGGGAGTCGGTGGGCTTCAGACCGCCCTTGCTCATGATCTGGTCGATCCGGGCCATCGGGAAGGACGCCGGCCAGCTGAAGCCGAAGCCGTCACCGGCCGCGCCCTGGGCCGAGCGCATCTGCGAGGTGACCGGCGCCAGGCTGCGGTCGTTCATGGTGCCGTTGAGGTCACCGAGCAGCAGCACCTTCTTCAGCGGCTCGGCCTCGATCGCGTCACCCAGGGCCTGGGCACTGGCGTCCCGCTGGTTGACGGTGAAGCCGCCCTCGGCCTTCAGCCGGACGGACGGCAGGTGCGCGACGTACACCGCGACCGGGCCCTGCGGGGTGCCGACCTGGGCGCGGAAGGCCCTGGTCCAGCCCATCTTGATGTCCACCACCGAGACGCCGCTGATCGGGTACTTCGACCAGAGCCCGACCGTGCCCTCCACCGCGTGGTACGGGTAGCTGTCGGCCAGCCCGGTCTCGTAGGCGCGCAGCGGCCGGCCGGCCAGCTCCTGGAGCGCGACGATCTGGGCGCCCGAGTCCTTGAGCAGCTGCACCGTGCGCTGCGGGTCGGTGTTGGCGGCGGCCACGTTGTGGCTGACCACCGTCCAGTCCCCGGCGCCGCCGCTCTTGTCGCTGAGCAGCCCGCCGAACATGTTGAACCAGATCACCACCGGCAGCAGCAGCGCGATCAGCGCGGTGGCGGAGCGGCGCAGCAGGGCCGGCACCAGCAGGACGGGTACGGCCAGGCCGACCCAGGGCAGGAAGGTCTCCAGCAGGCTGCCGAGGTTGCCGACGGTGTTGGGCACCTCGGCGTGGAAGGCCAGCAGGGCGGCGGCGAGCAGGGCGAGGGCGGCGAGGAGCAGGCCGCGCCGCCAGGGGTTGCTGCCCCGGGCGTCCCGGCCCCAGCCGCGCAGGCCGAGGAACCCGGCACCGGACCCGGACCCGGACCGGCCGGCACCCCCCGGACCACCGGGCCCGGGACCGCCGAGGCCACCGGGACCGCCGAGGCCGGGGCCGGGTCCGCCGAGGTCACCGGCGCCACCGGGGCTACCGGTGCCGTCCGGGCCGGTGCCGGTGCCGGTGCTCCCGGCGGCGGCCGGGGCCCCGCCTCCCGCCGCCGGTGCCGTCCGGTCCGTCCAGTCCGCCTGCGCCATCCCGTGGCTCCCGTTCGTTCGTGCCGTCTGCCGGTCCGACGCGTGGCCCCGCCGGAGGGCGGGCACGGTGCCGGACTGGTGCCGGTTTGATCGGATTCCCGGCTCAGCCTATGCCGGGACAGACGCGGGCTCCGGGGAGCGGGTTCCGGCGTGGCCCGGTTTGGTGAGCCAGGCCACGCCGGGGAGCCGCGCGGAGGCCCCCGCGGCAGGTCGGTCGCAGCAGGTCGGTCGCAGCAGGTCGGTCGCGGCAGGCCGGTCGCGACGGAGCGGGGCGGGGCGGGGCGAGTCAGTCGCGGGCGGCCGGACCGGCCAGGCCCTGGAGCAGCGCGTCGATCATCGTGGTGGCGAGCCCGGGATCGTCGAGGTCGGACTCCTCCCACAGGATGCTGCGGGTGAGGATCGGACCGATCAGCAGGTCGGCGAGGAGTTCCTCGCCGAGGTCGCCCCGGAGCACGCCCTCGGCGACGCCCCGGCGGATCAGGTCGCGCGCCATCACCCGGCGCGGCCCGATCACCCGTTCCCGGTAGGCCGCGTGCAGCTCGGGCCAGCTGTGCATCTGGCTGAGCGCGGCCTTGAGCACCCAGCGGGAGCGCTTGGCGAGGCCGCGGATGCGCATGTACTCGACCATCGCGATCAGGTCGTCCCGGACGGCGCCGCCGGTGCTCTCCGGGACGGGCGCCTCCAGCCGGCTGACCATGTCGACCAGCAGGGCCTCCTTGTTGGGCCAGCGCCGGTAGATGGTGGCCTTGCCGACGCCGGCGGCGGTGGCGATGCCCTCGATGGTCAGCTCGGCCAGACTGCTGCCGGCCGCCATGAGCTCCTCGACCGCGGTGAAAATGGCCTGCTCGGCCGCCTCGCTGCGCGGGCGGCCCCGCCGCGGGCCCGTGCAGTCCGGCGCGACCGTGGTGTCCGTCTTCATCCCCGCTGGTCTCCCTCGATGGTCGCGGGCGCGCGGCGCCGTTCCAGTACCGATTGTCGTCCGCACTCCGGCCCGGTGGAAGCCGCCGTACGCACATGGCCCCGGCCGCCCGGACGGGTCCGGGCGGCCAGGGGCCCATTCTCGCTCAGCTCGGCCGCAGCTCAGCCGGGGTCCGGCCGGCCGCGACCGGTCAGGCGTCGGCCGCTTCGGTCTCCCGCACGGGGCCGGCCGCCTTCGCCGGGGCGGGTGCGCCCCCCGGCGCGCCGCCGGGGCCACCCGCCGTGATCCGGCCGGGGAGCAGGAACCAGGCGAGCAGTGCGCCGACCGCGGTGACTCCGGCCGAGAGGCCGGCCACCACGTGCATGGCGTCGATGAAGGAGGCGTTCGCCGGGCCGATCAGCTCGGCGCCCTGCGGCCCGAGCCGGCCGGCCACGGCCATGGTGGCCTCCAGGGACTCACCGGCCTTCTCCCGCAGCGCGCCGGCCGGCAGCTTGTCCAGCTGGTCGGACATCCCGTTGCGGTAGACGGTGGAGAGCACCGCGCCGAGCACGGCCACCCCGAGCGAGCCGCCGACCTGGCGGAAGGTGTTGTTGATCGCCGAACCGGCACCGGCCTTCTCGCGCGGCAGCGAGCCCATGATCGCGACGGTGACCGGCGGCATCACGTGCGCCATGCCGCTGCCCATCAGCAGGCCGAGGACCACCAGCACCCAGATCGGCGTGTCGACGTCGAGCAGCAGGTAGCCGAGGAAGCCGATCGCGATCAGTGCCATGCCGCCGGCGCAGGTGGCGCGGACGCCGAAGCGGTCCACCACCAGCCGGGCCCGAGGGGCGAACAGCAGCTGGGCGGCGGCCAGCGGCAGCATCAGCAGGCCGGCCTGCAGGGCGCTGTAGCCGCGCACGCTCTGGGTGTAGAAGACGCCGAAGAAGGAGACGCCCATCAGCGCGAAGAAGACCACGCCGACGACGACCACGGAGGCGCTGAACACCTTGTTGCGGAACCAGCTGATGTCCAGCGCCGGGTACGCGGTGCGGCGCTCGAACCAGACGAAGGCGACCAGCGCGACCACACCGACCAGCACCGGCCCCCAGGCCTCCGGGGAGGTGAAGTCGGCCAGCTCGCCGCCCTTGATGATGCCGAAGATCAGCGCGACCAGGCCGATGATCGAGAGCAGCACGCCGACCGGGTCGAGCCGGCCCGGGTTCGGGTCCTTGGACTCGGGCACCAGCAGCACCATCGCGATCACGGCGACCACCACGATCGGGACGTTGATCAGGAAGACCGAGCCCCACCAGAAGTGCTCGATCAGCAGGCCGCCGGTGATCGGGCCGATCGCGATGGCCAGGCCGACCGCGCCGGCCCAGATGCCGATCGCCTTGGGCTGCTCGGCGCGCTCGAAGACGTTCATGATGATGGCGAGCGTGGCGGGCATCGCCAGCGCGCCGCCGACCCCCATCAGCGCGCGGTAGCCGATGAGTTCACCCGGCGAGGCGGCCATCGCGGAGAGCAGCGAGGCGATCCCGAAGACCACCATGCCGGCCAGCAGGGCGCGCTTGCGGCCGAACCGGTCACCGAGCAGGCCCGCCGTGAACAGCAGCCCGGCGAAGACCAGGGTGTACGAGTTGATCGACCATTCCAGGTCGCTCTGGCTGGCGCCGAGCCCGGTGGGCGCGGGGGACGCGATGGTCTTCATCGCGACGTTCAGGATCGAGTTGTCGAGGACGACGACGAGGAGGGCGAGCACCAGGGTGCACAGGATCGCCCAGCGTCGGCGGTGGATGGCTTCCGGCACCCGAGGTGGCGCGGCTGCGGTGGTCATTGCGGTCTTCCCGTCCGTGGTGGCGTGTCACTGGCGGGCATTTGCGAGTCGTGTGCGTCTCGTAACCCCCGCGATCACCCTAGCGCGACTTTCGATACGAGACGAATCCGTTTCGTAAAGCTCGGGCAAAGGCTCGGCGCCGGGCCGGCGCCGCGAGCCGCGCCGGGTCGGGCCGCGTCGGTCGGCCGGGCCGGGTGCCGCACCGGGCGCCCGGCCGGTGTGCCCTAGATCGCAGCGCGGTCCGGGCACGCCTCTTTGCGCCCGCGCCGGGGCGTGCAAGCATGGAGGGGATCCGGGGACGCCGCACGGCGCCACGAGACGACAACCCTTCAGGAGCCTGTTCGATGAACGCTTCTTCGCCTTCGCCTGCCCAGAACCAGGCGTCGACCGCGACCCTCTACGGCGGGGTCACCAACCGCCGCGTCACCGTCCGCGACCTCGCCGCCGCCAAGCAGCGCGGCGAGAAGTGGTCGATGCTCACCGCCTACGACGCCCTCACCGCAGGCGTCTTCGACGAGGCCGGCACCCCCGTCCTGCTGGTCGGCGACTCGGCGGCCAACTGCCACCTCGGCTACGAGACCACCGTGCCGGTGACCATGGATCAGATGGTGATGCTCTCCGCCGCCGTCGTCCGCGGCACCAAGCGCGCCATGATCGTCGCCGACCTGCCCTTCGGCTCCTACCAGGAGTCCCCCGCGCAGGCCATGCACAACGCCGTCCGGCTGATGAAGGACGCCGGGGTCGGCGCGGTCAAGCTGGAGGGCGGCGAGCGCAGCGCCCGGTCGATCGAGCTGCTGGTCGAGGCCGGCATCCCGGTGATGGCCCACATCGGCCTCACCCCGCAGTCCGTGCACGCCTTCGGCGGCTACCCCGTCCAGGGCCGCGGCGACGAGGCGGCGCACCGGATGCTGCGCGACGCCAAGGCCGTCCAGCAGGCCGGCGCCTTCGCCGTCGTCCTGGAGGCCGTCCCCGCCGAGCTGGCCGCCCAGGTCACCGAGCAGCTGGCCATCCCGACCGTCGGCATCGGCGCCGGGGTGGACACCGACGCGCAGGTGCTGGTCTGGACGGACATGGCCGGCATGACGGCGGGCCGGGTCCCGAAGTTCGTCAAGCAGTACGCCGACCTGCGGGCCGTCCTCGGCGAGGCCGCCCGCGAGTTCGCCGCCGACGTGCAGTCCGGCGCCTTCCCGGCCCCGGAGCACACCTTCCACTGACCGGCCGGTACGGGCCCCGCTCCGCTCGGAGCGGGGCCCCACCCGTGCCCGGGACGCCGCACCGGGTGCGCCGCGACAGCGGGATGACAGCGGGCCGCCCGGGCCCGGGCACACCGTGACAGCAGACTGTCAGTGGGGTCGGACAGTCTGGGGGCATGACACGAATCGCCACTGCCCCGAACGACCGGGGGCCCGCCGCGGGCAATGCCGTAGAGGTGCGCGGCATCGTCAAGCACTACGGCGCGACCAAGGCACTCGACGGTGTCGACCTCACCGTCCGCGAGGGCACCGTGCTCGGCGTGCTCGGCCCGAACGGCGCCGGCAAGACCACGCTCGTCCGGGTCCTCTCCACGCTGATCAAGCCGGACGCCGGCACGGCCTTCGTCGGCGGCTACGACGTGCTGCGCCAGCCCAAGCAACTGCGCCGCACGATAGGCCTGACCGGCCAGTACGCCTCCGTCGACGAGATGCTCTCCGGCTACGAGAACCTCTACCTGATCGGCCGGCTGCTGGACCTCTCCCGCAAGGACGCCAAGGCCCGCGCCACCGAGCTGCTGGAGCGCTTCTCGCTCACCGAGGCCGCCAAGCGCGTCGCCAAGACCTACTCCGGCGGCATGCGCCGCCGCCTCGACCTGGCCGCCAGCATGATCGGCCGGCCGCGGGTCCTCTACTTGGACGAGCCCACCACCGGCCTGGACCCGCGCACCCGCAACGAGGTCTGGGACGAGGTGCAGCGGATGGTCGGCGAGGGCACCACCGTGCTGCTCACCACCCAGTACATGGAGGAGGCCGAGCAGCTCGCGAACGAGCTGACCGTGATCGACCGCGGCCGGGTGATCGCCTCCGGCGGGGTGGCCGAGCTCAAGGCCCAGGTCGGCGGCCAGACCCTGCAGGTCCGCCCGGCGCACCCGGGCGAACTCTCCGAGATGGCCCGCTGCCTGCGCGAGAGCGGCATCGCCGGGGCCACCGTCTCGGCCGACACCGGCCTGCTGTCGGTCCCGATCACCGACGAGGCGCAGCTGACCGCCGTGGTCGGGGTGCTCGGGACCCGCGGTTTCGCCATCGCCGGCATCGACACCCTGGTCCCCAGCCTGGACGAGGTCTTCCTCACCATCACCGGCAAGCCCGCGACCGTCGCGGCCGCCGCCCCGAGCCTCGCCAAGGAGCCCGTCGCATGACCACCGCAACGCTCGCCCCCGCCCGGGTGGAGGACACCCGGATCGGCCTGGCCGGCACCTTCCGGCACATCGGGGCGCTGACCCGCCGCAACCTGATGCGGATCAAGGCGGACCCGGAGTCGATGTTCGACGCGGTGCTGATGCCGATCATCTTCACCGTGCTCTTCGTCTACGTCTTCGGCGGGGCGATCTCCGGCGGCCAGGACGCGTACAAGCAGTACATGATCCCCGGTCTGCTCGGGCAGACCGGCCTCACCCTGGCGATGGCCGTCGGCACCGGTCTGAACAGCGACTTCCAGACCGGGGTGATGGACCGCTTCCGCACCCTGCCGATCGGACGCTCCGCCGTCCTGCTCTCCAAGATCGCCGCGGAGACCTGCCGGGCGCTGGTCTCCTTCGCCATCCTGATCGGCTTCGCGCTGATCCTCGGCTTCGAGGTGAAGACCGGACCGCTGGAGGCGCTGGCCGCGGTCGGCCTCTCGCTGGTCTTCGGCATGTCGATCGTCTGGATCTCGATGCTGCTCGGCATGGCGATGAAGAGCGCCCAGGCCGTCCAGGGAGTGTCCATGCTCGTCCTGATGCCGATGCAGTTCGGCAGCTCGATCTTCGCGCCGACCGACACCATGCCGGGCTGGCTGCAGTCCTTCACCAAGGTGAACCCGCTCTCGGCGCTCGCCGACGCCTGCCGCGCGCTGCTCAACGGCGAGGGCGCGGTGGCCCACCCGGTGCTCATCGTGCTCGGCTGGTCGATCGGCATCACCGCGGTCTTCGCGCCGCTCGCGGTGGCCCGGTTCCGCAAGCGGACCTGAGGGCCCGCACCACCTGGTCCGCCGGCCGGCCGACCCCTGGGACGGGGGGTCAGCCGGCCGGCCAGTCGATCATCCGCTCCAGCAGCGCGTTCGCCTCGGCGATCGAGCGGCAGGCGCCCAGCGCGCGGGCCTCGGCGAAGGCGTCCTCACCCAGCCGGGCCCGCAGGCCCGCCTCGGTCCGCTCGCTCTCCACCCGTTCCAGGTAGCCGCCCTTGGGCCCGGTCAGACCGACGTGCGCGCCGAGCAGGACCGCCGCCCGGCGGGCCGCCTCGTCGTCGTCGTCCCGCTCGGCGTAGGCCCACAGGACACCGACCGCCGGGAGCACCATCATCACGGACATCTGCTCCGCGAAACCGCTCGTGGTGTCCGTCAGCTCGCGCAGCAACCGCCGCCCCTCCCGCAGGAGTTCCATCCCGCGGTCCGGATCCCCGGAACGGGCCACCATCCAGCCCCGGGTGACCGTCAGCAGCCCGCCGACCAGGCCGGGGGCGAAGCCGCCCACCTTGGTCCCGCTCAGCTGGTCCAGCTCGCGCAGCGCGGCGTCGAACTCACCGCGCTGGGCGTGCACCGCGCAGAGCATCAGGTGCCCGAAGAGCAGCGCGCCGTTGGCCGCGTGGCTCTCGCCCGGCTCGACCGAGGCCAGGGCCTCCCGGATGTGCCGCTCGCCGGTGTCGAGGTCGATGCCGAGCATCGCCCCGCCGAGCTGTACCTGCAGCATCGGCACCTCCTGCGGGGCGCCCAGCAGTTCGGCCAGCTCGATGGCGCGCTCGTACGCGACGACGGCCTCCTCGGACCGGCCCTCGTTGGACATCGACTCGCCGCGGGCCGCGTAGGCCTGGGACATCCCCCACCGGTCGCCGCAGCGCCGGAACAGCTCCAGCGACTCCTCGCCGTCGCGCAGGGACTGCTCCATCCCGCCGGGCCAGTCGTTCATCATCTTGGCCCGGATCTGCAGGATGAACGCCAGGTCGTTGTCGCTGCCGTGCACGCGGCAGCCGTCCACCGCGTCGTTCAGCAGGTCGCGCAGCAGCTCCAGCTTGCCGGCCAGGAAGGCCCCGAACACCCGCATCAGGCCCGGGAACCGGTAGGCCTGCGGGAGGTCCGGGGTGTACGCGTCGAGCAGGTTCCGGGAGAGCCGCAGCGCCTCCGGGTCGCCGAGCACCTCCAGGTTGCCCTCGAAGAGCCCGACCAGCCGGTACATCACCACCTCGCGGCGGGCCTCCTCGGCCACCCTCGGCGGCAGCGGCATGCCGTACTCCAGCACCGGCCGCTCCAGCGGCCGCAGCGGCAGGGTGGCCGGGTCGAACGGGTCCGGGCCGAGCGCGGCCACCGCCTCGTACCACTCCCGGGCCTCCAGCCCGAAGCCGCGCAGCGACCAGTACCAGCTCATGCCGAGCACGAGGACCAGTGCCTCGTGCTCGTCGCCGCGGTCGACCGCCCGCCGCAGCGCCGCCCGGATGTTCTCCTGCTCCCGCTCCAGCACCGCCAGCCAGGTCAGCTGCTCCGGTCCGTGCAGGCGCAGTTCGGCGGTCCGGACCAGCTCGCGGAAGTGCTCGACGTGCCGGCGGCCGGTCTCGCTCCGCTCGGCCGCCTCGGCCAGCCGCTCGGTGGCGTACTCGTGGATGGTCTCCAGCATCCGGTAGCGGGGCAGGCCCTCGCCGCCCAGGTCGGCCACCAGCAGCGACTTGTCGACCAGCGAGAGCAGGGCGTCCGCGACCTCCTCGCGGGGCACCTCGGCCTCGTCGGCGCAGATCGCCTCGGCGTCCTCCAGCCGCCAGCCGCCGGCGAAGACCGAGAGCCGGCGCAGCACCGCCCGCTCCTGCTTGCCCAGCAGGTCCCAGCTCCAGTCGACCACCGCGCGCAGGGTCTGCTGACGGGGCAGCAGGGTGCGGCTGCCGCCGGTGAGCAGCGCGAAGCGGCCGTCCAGCCGGTCGGCGATCTGGCGGGCCGTCATCACCCGCAGCCGGGCGGCGGCCAGTTCGATGGCGAGCGGCAGGCCGTCCAGCCGGCGGCAGATCTCGGCACAGGCGGCCGGATCGCTCTGCGGGTCGAAGCCCGGGCGGGCGGCGGCGGCGCGCTCGACGAGCAGCCGCAGCGCGACCGGGTCGGGCAGCGGCTCGACCGGCAGGACGCTCTCCCCGGGGACACCGAGCGGTTCGCGGCTGGTGGCGAGGACGGTGAGGCCGGGGCACTCGGCGAGCAGCTGGTCGGTGAGGTCGGCGGCGGCCTGGATCAGGTGCTCGCAGTTGTCCAGCACGAGCAGCATCCGGCGGTGGCCGCAGTACTCGACCAGCCGGCGGAGCGGATCCTCCGCGCGGCTCTCCAGCGCCTCGGCGACCAGGCTGCCGGTGTGCAGCAGCGTCTCGCGCAGCCCGAGCGCGGAGACCACCGCGGCCGGGACGGCGAGCGGGCTCTCCAGCGGGGCGAGTTCGGCCAGCCAGACGCCGTCCGGCCAGTGGCCGGCGGCCTGCTCGACGCGGCCGGCCTCGATCGAGAGCCTGGTCTTGCCGGAGCCGCCGGGGCCGGTCAGGGTGACCAGCCGGCTGCCGGCGAGGGCGGTGCGCAGTGCGCCGAGGTCGTCCTCCCGGCCGACGAAGCTGGTGAGCCGGCCGCGCAGATTGCCCGCGCCGCGGGTCGGCGCCGCGGCCGCCGGCGGTGCCTGCTCGGGAGCCGGCGGCCCGGACGGCCTTGGCGCCCCGACCGGGGCCAGCAGTTCGGCGTGCAGGTCCTGGAGACGGCGGCCCGGATCGGCGCCGAGCTCGTCCGCCAGGGCGTGCCTGGTCCGCTCGTAGTGACGCAGCGCCTCGGCGGTGCGCCCGCTCTCGTGCAGGGACCGGATCATCAGGTACTGCAGGGGCTCGTCCAGCGGCTGCCGCTCGCAGAGCTCGGCGAGTTCGGCGGTGAGTTCGGCGGCCCGGCCGAGGCCGAGGTCGGCGGTGATCCGGTGCCGGCGGGCCTCGTCCCGCTGGGCCTCCAGCCGGGTGGCGGGGCCGCCGCGGTCGGGCAGGTCGGCG
Source organism: Kitasatospora sp. NPDC001603 (assembly GCF_040298365.1). NCBI lineage: Bacteria > Bacillati > Actinomycetota > Actinomycetes > Kitasatosporales > Streptomycetaceae > Kitasatospora > Kitasatospora sp. NPDC001603. The sequence continues at coordinate 27,778 of NZ_JBEPAA010000003.1, read as the reverse complement.
AGGGCCGGTCCGCGCCAGAGCGCCAGGGCGGCGCGCAGCCGCTCGGCGGCCAGCGCGTGGTCGGCCTCCTCCAGCGCCCGGCGGCCCTCGCCGGCCAGCCGCTGGAAGTCGCCCAGGTCCGTCCGCGGCTCGGTCAGCCAGTAGCCGGCCGGGCCGGAGCCGACCTGGTCGCGGCCGACGGTGCGGCGCAGCCGGCCGACCAGGGTCTGCAGCGCGGCGGAGGAGTCCTGCGGTGGCTCGGTGTCCCACACCTCGTCCACCAGGAGGTCGGCCGGCACCGGCCGTCCCTGCCGCAGGACCAGCGCGGCGAGCAGCGCCCGCAGCCGGGCACCGCCGAGCGGGACCGGCGTGCCGTCGTCGTGGTGGGCGGTGGTGGTACCGAGGATGCCGTAGTGCACCCGCCCATTCTGGTCGATGAAGGGTCGTGCCACGCACGCATTTCCGGGCCGGCCCCGGAGACCGGAACCGGGACCGCTGCTCCGGACGTTCACCGGGGACGGCTTGTCCGGCAACGGGCCCGCCGGGCATGATCGGTCCCCTGCCCGCACCCCAGACCTCCGGAGCGACCACGTCATGACCTTCGCCGCAACGCAGCGCTCGCGCCGCGAGGACCGACGGATCAGCCCGGTGTTCTGGGCCATGCTGGCCACCCTCGCGACCTCCGGCTGGGCGGTCTACGCGGGCTACGGCAACGCCCGGTTCGGGATCTTCCTGTTCGTGGTGGCGGGCTGGATGGTCTCGCTCTGCCTGCACGAGTACGCGCACGCCCGCACCGCCCTGCACGGCGGCGACATCACCGTCGGCGCCAAGGGCTACCTCACGCTCAACCCGCTCAAGTACGCGAACGCGCTGCTCAGCTTCGTGCTGCCGATCGTCTTCGTGCTGCTCGGCGGCATCGGCCTGCCCGGCGGGGCGGTCTGGATCGAGCGGCACCGGATCAACGGGCGGCTCAAGCACAGCCTGATCTCGGCGGCCGGCCCGCTGGTGAACCTCGCGGCCGCGGTGCTGATCCTGGTCCCGGTGGGCGCCGGCTGGCTGGACGGCACCGAGGTGCACGCGGTCTGGAACGGCTACGAGCTGAGCGTGTCGCCGCTGGCGCTGGCCCTGGGCTTCCTCGGCATGCTGCAGCTCAGCGCGACCCTGCTGAACCTGCTGCCGGTGCCGGGTCTGGACGGCTACGGGATCATCGAGCCCTGGCTGTCCCACAAGGCCCGCCGGGCGGTCGAGCCGTTCGCCCCGTACGGGATGCTGGCGATCTTCGCGCTGCTCTGGCAGCCCGAGGTGAACCACTACTTCTTCGAGGCCGTCTACGGCGTGATGGACCTGCTCGGCGTCGACCGGCTGTACGCCCAGGTCGGCCACGACCTGTTCACCTTCTGGAAGAACTAGCCGGCCGGCTTCAGGAGGCCGCGGCGCGCTCGGCCGCGGCCTTCGCCAGCTTCGCCCGGCGCAGGTTCAGCCAGAGGACGTTGCTGGCCACGCCGGCCAGCGGGATCCAGACCAGGCCCACCCAGTCGCCCCGCACCAGGGAGACCACGGCTGCGGCCAGCGCGAGGACGACGACGATCGAGGCGAAGAGGGACGTGCGGGGCATGGCGGGGGGCTCCTAGGGCCGGGTGACGGACGGCCCCCATTCTCGCCGATCTCACCCCCGGGCCGGGCCCGGGGGTGAGATCGGCGCGCCCCGGCGCCGGTCAGACGTCGGTGATCCGCAGGCCCGCGTGGGCCTTGTAGCGGCGGTTGACCGAGATCAGGTTGGCGACCAGGGACTCCACCTGGTGGGCGTTGCGCAGCCGGCCCGCGAAGATGCCGCGCATCCCGGGGATCCGGGCGGCCAGCGCCTGGACCAGGTCGGTGGCGGCCCGCTCGTCGCCCAGCACCATCACGTCGGTGTCGATCCGCTCGACCGACTCGTCCTGGAGCAGCACCGCCGAGAGGTGGTGGAAGGCGGCGGTGACCCGGGAGTCCGGCAGCAGCGCGGCGGCCTGCTGGGCGGCACTGCCCTCCGCCGGCACCAGCGCGTACGCGCCCTGCTTGTCGAAGCCGAGCGGGTTGACGCAGTCCACCACGATCTTCCCGGCCAGCTCCTCGCGGAGGGCGGTGAGGGTGGCGGCGTGCCCGTCCCAGGGCACCGCGACGATCACGATGTCGCTCTCTCGCGCGGTGGTCGCGTTGTCGGCGCCGCGCACGCCGAGGCCGAGTTCGGCCGCCGAGGCCTCGGCGCGGGCCGCGTCGCGGGAACCGATGATCACCTGCTGGCCGGCCTTGGCGAGCCGGTGGGCGAGCCCCCGCCCCTGGTCGCCGGTGCCACCGAGGACACCGACCACCAGCTGCGAGACGTCCGGCAGCTCGTGGGCCGGGTTTGTCGCTGAATCGAGGGAAGTCATGGGCCGATCCTGCCAAACGCCCGGCCCGCCGCGACATTCTGTGGCCCATGGACGAGGTGAGAGTTTCGGCACTCCGCGAGCGGCTGACCGGCACGGGCTGGCTGGAGGCGGTCGGCGGCTTCGCCGGCTCGCTGCGCCACGCCGTCTCCCGGCGCGGGGCGGGCGCGCTGCTGCTGGTCGGCACCGAGGAGTACGAGCCCTGGCACCTGGCCGCCCACCTGGACGACGAGGCGGCCTGGTCCGACGTCCCCCGGCTGGCGCCGACCCTGCTGCGGCACCGGGTGCCCGCTCGGGCGCCGGCCCATCTGGCGCACGGCCTGCGGCGGCTGACCGAGGCCGGGCGCGGGGCGACGGTGCTGGTGGTGGCGCCCACGGCGGCCGGGGCGCCGCTGCTCGAACGGGTCCACGACGCGCGGCGGGGCGGGGCGACCGTGCTCGCCCTGGACGGCCCCGCCGAGCGGGGCGAGCTGGCGGGGCTGGCGCACGAGCGGCTGGCGGTCGGCACCGGCGAGGAGGAGCCGTTCGACCTCGCGCAGCACCTGGTCAGCGCCGCCGCCGGGCAGGCGCCGGCCCGGCGCGGCGCGCTCGGCCGGCTGGCGGCGCTGGCCGGGCGGCTCGGCTCGGGGCCGGGGCTCAGCCGCTGGTAGCGGCGGGGCGGGGGCAGACGGCGCCCGAGGCGGCGGGACGGGCGAAAATCCGTTGCGGCCTCGAGGGGGCGGCGCCGAGGATGGTCGTTCGTGAACGACGCCGAACCACCTCCGTCCGGGCGAGTCCGGACACTGCTGACCTCCCTGCGTCCCGACCTGGCACCCTGGCACTCCTCCCGGGACTTCCGGCTGCTCTGGCTCTCGGGCTGCATCACCAGCCTCGGCAGCTTCCTCACCTACGTCGCCGTGCCGATGCAGATCAAGGACCTCACCGGCTCCTCCTTCGCGGTCGGCCTGGTCGGCGCCTTCGAGCTGGTGCCGCTGATCGTCTTCGGCCTCTGGGGCGGCGCCCTGGCCGACGCGCTGGACCGGCGCAAGCTGGTGCTGTTCTCGGAGGCCGGGCTCGGCCTGCTCACCGGTCTGCTGCTGATCAACGCGCTGCTGCCGACGCCGGTGCTCTGGCCGGTCTACCTGGTGGCCGCCCTGGTCGCCGCGACCGACGGCCTGCAGCGCCCGGCCCTGGACTCGCTGACCCCGCGGATCGTCCCGCACGACCAGCTGACCGCCGCTTTCGCGCTCAACTCCCTCTACCGCAACGCCGGTTCGGTGGTCGGCCCGGCGCTGGCCGGGATCATCGTGGCCTTCGCCGGGGTCCAGACCGCCTACGCGCTGGACGTGCTCACCTTCGGCGCCTCGCTGCTGCTGCTCGCCCGGATCCGCGCGGTGCCGCCGCCCACCGGCGCCGAGAAGCCGTCCGTGCGGGCCGTCCTGACCGGGGTCCGCTACGCCTGGAGCCGCAAGGACCTGCTGGGCACCTACGCGATCGACGTCTGCGCGATGCTGTTCGCCTTCCCGGTGGCGATCTTCCCCTTCCTGGCCTCGGAGCTGGGCGCCGACTGGGCGCTCGGCCCGATGTACGCGGCCTCGGCGGTGGGCGCGCTGGCGGTCTCGGCGACCAGCGGCTGGACGTCCCGGGTCCACCGGCACGGCCGGCTGCTGGTGGTGGCCGCGCTCGGCTGGGGCGGGGCGATGGCCCTGGCCGGTCTCTGCGGCGCCGTCTGGCCGGTGCTGCTCTGCCTCGCCCTGGCCGGCGGGGCCGACCAGATCAGCGGGATCGCCCGCTCGACCATGTGGAACCAGTCCATCCCCGACGAGGTGCGCGGCCGGATGGCCGGTGTCGAGCTGCTCAGCTACTCGGTCGGCCCGCAGCTCGGCCAGGTCCGGGCGGGCGGGATGGCCGGCCTGGTCGGCGTCCGGGCCTCGGTCTGGGCCGGCGGTGTGGCCTGCGTGGTCGGCGTGCTGGCGCTCGCCGCCGCGCTGCCCCGGCTGCTCTCGTACGACGACCGCACCGACCCGCACGCGGCGGCGGTGCGCGCCGAGCACGCGAAGGCCGAGGAGGCACGGGCCCGGGCGGCGGTCTGACCGGCCCGGGCCGGTGCCACGTTCCGAGAAAGTAAGTGACACAGATGGCTTGAGACTATTACTCTGAACTCCGTTGACGTCCGGCGAGCGGAGGGTGGCCATGCTGGAGATCACGGCGGAGAACGTCGTACGGAGCTGGGTGGACGGCTGGGTCGTGTCGCGGTCGGCCGCGCCGCCGATCGTGGAGCCCTGGGGCTACACCGTCGACGTCGGCCTCACCGACCACGTGACCCGGCACGTCCTGGACGCCACCGGGGACGCCGTACGGGAGGCCGACGTCCGCAAGGTCGCCGGCGCGGTGCGCGCCCGGGGGACGTGGCTCAAGGTCTTCGCGGAGCCCGCCGTCGTCGGCCCATGGCTCGGACCCGACTGGTGGGTCGACGACGAGCCGGCCTACCTGATGACCGTCCGGCTGGCCCCCGCCCCCGGGCTCACCGCCCCCGCGGGCTACCGCCTGCGCACCTGGGCCCGCGGCGAGGTCGTCCGCGCCCTGGTCACCGCCGAGGACGGCGCACTGGCGGCCCGCGGCCAGATCGGCGTCTGCGGCGCGACCGCCGTCGCGGACCAGATCGAGACCTCCGCCGAGCACCGCCGCAGGGGCCTCGGCTCGCTGGTCATGCGGGCGCTGGCGAACGCGGCGCACGACCGGGGCGCCCAGACCGGGGTGCTGGCCGGGACGCCGGACGGGCGCGCGCTGTACGGCACGCTGGGCTGGCGGGTGCTCGCCCCGCTGACCAGCGCCAAGTACGTCGGCCCGCAGGGCGCCTGACACGGCGCCGCCCCTGCCCCGCCGCGGTGGCGGGCCAGGGGCGGGGCAGCGCCGGTCGCGGGGTCAGCCCTCGGTCGGCCGTCCGTCGAAGCGCTCGTCGTCGTTCTTCCACTCCCGGTTGCGCTCCTCGGCGGTCTCCAGCGCGTGGGCCGCCTCCTCACGGCTGGCGTACGGGCCGAGACGGTCCTTGGCGGGGCACTCCGGCCCCTCCTCCACCTTGGCGTGCTTGATGCAGTAGAACCACTCGCCCGGCAGTCCGGTCGGCTTGCGGTGGAATCCCAGGGGCATGGCGGTCACTCCCGTTCGATGGGCCTGTCGTCACTGATCATCGCGCGCGGCCGCCCGTCCCGCACACCCCCGGAGGGCCGGGGACCGACGGATAGACTCGCGACCATGGCTCTCGTACCCGGCATCCAGTCCCCCACCCGCAAGGTCCCGGCGCACATCGCTCGCCCCGAGTACGTCGGACGGCCCGCGCCGGCGCCGTACACCGGGCCCGAGGTGCAGACCGCCGAGACCATCGAGAAGATGCGGATCGCGAGCCGGATCGCCGCCCGGGCGATGGCGGAGGCCGCCAAGCTGATCGCGCCGGGCGTCACCACCGACGCGCTGGACGCCGTCGCCCACACCTACATGTGCGACCACGGCGCCTACCCGTCCGACCTCGGCTACCGGGGCTTCCCCAAGTCGATCTGCACCTCGATCAACGAGGTGATCTGCCACGGCATCCCCGACTCGACCGTGCTGCAGGACGGCGACATCGTCAACATCGACGCCACCGCGTACATCCACGGGGTGCACGGCGACCTCAACGCCACCTACCTCTGCGGCGACGTGGACGAGGAGTCCCGGCTGCTGGTGGAGCGCACCCGGGAGTCGCTCGCCCGGGCGATCAAGGCGGTCAAGCCCGGCCGGCAGATCAACGTGATCGGCCGGGTCATCGAGTCCTACGCGAAGCGCTTCGACTACGGCGTGGTGCGGGACTTCACCGGGCACGGCATCAACACGTCGTTCCACTCCGGCCTGATCGTCCCGCACTACGACAGCGAGCGGGCCACCGAGGTGATCAAGCCGGGGATGACCTTCACCATCGAGCCGATGCTGACCCTGGGCACCTACGACTACGAGATCTGGGCCGACGGCTGGACGGTCGTCACCAAGGACCGCAAGCGGACCGCACAGTTCGAGCACACGCTGGTCGTCACCGCCGACGGCGCCGAGGTCCTCACCCTGCCGTAGCCCGCTCCCCCGGGTGGGCGCGCTAGCCGATCAGCCACTGCTCCTCGGCGACCGCGCCCACCTCGGTGCAGGCGTCGGTGAGCACGTCCAGGACGCGCAGCGGATCCGGCAGCGGCTGCTCGGGCCCGCGGAGCCAGCGCACCTGCGAGCCGTCCGGCAGCGCGGCCGGCGGCAGCAGGGTGTACGAGCCGCGGCAGTGCCAGCGCAGACCGGGGTGCTCGGACATGGTGTCCGGCGTGGAGTCCAGCGCGCTCGGCCACCACTCGTCCTCGTCCACCGGGGTGCCCCTGGTGGCGGTGAAGAAGAGGTAGCGGTCCTCGCCGACGGCGGCGACCGGACCCTCGACGCCCTGCGCCGCGAGCCGCTCCAGCGCCAGCCGGCCGGCCTCGGCCGGGACGTCCAGGACGTCGTGGGCGCGGCCGGTGGCGGTGATGAAGTTGGCCAGTGGGTCCCGCGAGAGCCAGCGGGCGACCTGCTCCGGCTCGGTGGTCGCCTGGGTCTGCCAGGCGAAGGAGACCGGGTGCTGCGCGGGGGCCGGACAGGCCACCCGGTCGCAGGAACAGCGGTAGCCGGCCGGATGGGCGGCGGGTGCGAGCGGGAAGCCGGCGCGCACGGCGCCCAGCAGCTGATCCAGTCTGGCGGCGGGGCTGTCCGCGTCGGCCGACCGGGCCCGCTGACGTTCACGCTTCTGCCACCAGGTCGTCCACCTGCTGCCGGCTTCCATCGGGCCCCTTCCGCGCATTGCCGTGCCTGGTGTGACACAGCATTCGACGTACCACTCCGACGCAACGCACAGCGCCCCCCGCTGCTTCCCGGGACGGTGCTCGGCCCTGCTGTCCGCGCCCCGTCGGCCGGAGCCGGGGTTGCCGGACGGCCGACGCCCGGGTCACGGCACGGAGTCGCGGCAGTACAGAGACTGCGGCTCGGCGGCCCGGCGGGCACACCGCTGTGCGCCTCACCCGGCCCGTACGGGGCCCGCTGACCCGGGTGAACCCCGAGGGCGTAACAGGAAGGATAAGGGTGCGCGGGCCCTTCGGATGACCGGGGGCGGTGCCTCTCCGGTCACACTCCCGGCACCCGGCCCTCACAGTGCCTCCCCGCGCCGCCGTACCGCCCCGTCCGCGGTCGGCCACCGGTCGCCCGCCGGTCCGCCGCGGCGGGGTGAGACCCTGGTGGGGTGAAGAGCGCGGACACCGAATTCGTCGGCGGCCCCCTGGACGGCCGGATCCTCCCGATCCCGTTGGGGCCGATGTACGGCGTGCCCAAGACCTACAAGGTGCCGGTCCCCGCGCACGGGGAGACTCCCGCGCGCACACTGGTGTACGTCCGGGTCAAGGAGCAGCGGGGCCTCCGCTGGTTCTGGCGCTACGAGTACGACGAGACGGCCACCGCCCGCACCTCCGGGTGACGGCCGCTCCCCCCCCGGGAGGACGGCGATGGCGAAGACCGTACGGACCCGCACCCGGCGCCGGCCGCAGGCCGTGACGCAGCACAACCGGCAGGTCGCGGTGGTCACCGCCGCCCTGCTGGTGGTGGTCAGCCTCTACAGCGCGGCGCTCGGGCCGAACGCCTGGCTCTGGTTCGGCTGGACGGTGCTGCTGCTCGCCTGCGTGGCACTGTTCGCCGTCCGCGGCTGAGCGGCGGCACCGTCCGCCGTCCCCGGCCCCCTCGGGCGGTCAGGCATCCTCGGCGAGGATCAGGTAGAGCTTCTTGCGGGCCTCGTTGAGCACTGCGAGGCCCTTGGCGCGCTGCGCCTCCGTCCCCGTCGCCATCACCTGCCGGATCGCCTGGTCGACCGCGCCGAGCGCCTGGCCGACCTCGTGGACGGCCTCCCAGTCGACCTCCCGGCCGGCCTCCGCCCACGGCTCGGCGGGCCCGGCCTCGGCCTCGGCCCGGCCGGCCTCGGTCAGCGAGACCAGTCGCTTGCCGCTCACCTCCTCGGCGGTGATCAGGCCCTCCTCCTCCAGCAGTTGGAGGTTGGGGTAGATCGAGCCCGGGCTCGGCCGCCAGGCCCCGCCCGTCCGCTCGGCGATCTCCGCGATCATCTCGTAGCCGTGCATCGGCCGTTCCTTGAGCAGCGCGAGCAGCGAGGCCCGCACGTCCCCGCGCCGGGCCCGCCCGCCGCGCCGGCCGCGCGGACCGTGCCCGCGCCCGCCGTGCCCGCCGAAGCCGTGGCCGAACGGCCCGCCCGGCGGCCGCCCGGGACCGCCGCCGAACGGCGGCCCGAACGCGCCGAACGCCCCACGGCCCTCTCCGCCCTCACCGGGGAACTCCCCGAACTCCGGGCCCCGCCCGCGGCGCCGACCGCCGCGCGGACCCTCTTTCCCGTATCGCGTTCCGGAGCGCATCGCGCTCACCTCCTGGTGGACCGGACAGTGTTCACGTCACTGTCTCAATAGCTCGACGATATATCGCTGACTGTCGCTCGTCAATCGTTGACGACTGGGCCACCCGCGTTTGCGGCCGGCGGGGACGGGCCACCGCCGCCGCGACGTCTCCCGGCGCGCTGCCGCCCGGTCACCGTGGGGCCGGGCCGGACCGGACCGGCGAACGGGCCGGTGAACGGACGGCACTGTCACGGGAGTCGGGGCGGCCGGTGCCGGTCGCGAGCGGCCCGCCGGTGGTGAACCCGGGCCGGTGCGGGGGCCGTCAACCGTGGTGTCGGCCCTCCGGGCCGGCCGGTTCGGCCCCGCTCGCCGTGGGCGCGCGGGGCCGAACGACGGCTCACCCCGGTCAGACGGCTGACCGATGCCCAGGAGGTCCGCGCATGGCACCGAAGAAACCCGTGAAGGTCCTGCTCGGAAGCACGACGCTGGCCTGTCTCAGCGCCGGCGTGATCGCGGTCGCCGGCGTGGCGTCCGGGACGGAGGGGACGGGGGCGACCGCCTCCGTCGCGGCGGTCGGCAAGGCCCGCCCGGCCCTGACGTTCAGCAGCCTGGACGGCCCCGTCACCCCGGACGAGATCAAGTCCTTCACCGCGTACATCAAGACGCTCACCCCGGCCGCCGACAACATCGGCAACCAGTGGGCCCAGGGCCACAGCGGCGAGGACACCAAGGCGATGGGCCTGGTGTACGAGGTCTCCGCCGACCGCGCGGTCCTCGACCGGATGATCGTCTTCTGCGACGCCGTCCTCTCCGAGCGCAACGACCTGGCCAAGCGCCCGGTCGGGCAGCACGTGCTCTGGACCGGCAAGGTCGACCCCGCCTGGCCCAACGACGTCACTACCAAGCCCGTCGGCACCGGCGGCGAGCAGGGCGACCCGGTGGGCCACCTCGCCAACTGCGCCCGGCTGATCCTGCGGACGCCGGCGCTCTGGCAGACACCGGTGACCACCGGCGACCCGCACGAGTACGGCGCCACCTACCTCGACCGGGCCAAGCGGTTCGTCGCCGAGGCGGACACCGCCGTCGACCGGCACATCCTGGCCCGGCTGCTGGACGTCTCCAAGGGCAACCGCCAGTACTTCGCCGCGGACTCGCCCTACAAGGGCGGCCAGCCGGTGCCGTGGAACCAGCAGATGATGTTCGACTACGCCTTCCAGAACCTGGCGATCGCCCACCAGCTCCTCGGCGACGACCCGAAGCGGGTCAAGCGGTACGACGCCCTCGTGCAGAGCAGCGTCGACTGGTTCTTCTCCTCGGTGCGCACCTACACCGACCCCGCCGGCAGGCCCGCCTACGACTGGGGGTACGCCCCGGCGACCAACGGCAAGGAGGACAACAACCACGGCAGCCTGGACTGCGCGGGCCTGTACCGGGCCTACCTGTCCGGCCGCTACAAGATCACCCCGGCCATGCTGGCCCCGCTCGCGAACACCTTCGTGGACGTGATGAGCAAGCCGCCGCACCACTACGCGGGCAAGATCGACGGCACCGACGGCGCCGGGAACAGCGCGCCCACCGACTACGTCCGCAGCGGCTGGCTGCTGATGGCCGAGTTCCGGCCCGACGCCTACCAGAAGCTGATGAACGCCAACTTCCCCAAGCGGACCACCACGGCGGACGACCAGTTCTCGCGCGCCCTGATGCTCAAGAGCCGGCGCCACAAGACGCAGGGCTGACCGGGGGCCGGGCCCGGGCACCGACACGCCGCGACGGCGGGCCGGTGCCCGCCCCCCAGCCGTTACGGTGGCGGGCATGGCCGGAGAACGAGATCTTGCGACCCTGCTGCGCGGCATGCGCCCGCGGCTCAACCCGGGGCGCTACGTGTACTGCACGCTGCCCGCGAAGGTGCCCGCCGGGATGCGGCCGGTGGTGACGGTCGCCGAACCCGAGGGGGTGACGGTGGTGGTCGCGCAGGAGGAGGCCGACGCGCTCGGCCTACGCTACGAGTACGTGGCGGCCTGGATCACCCTGCACATCCACTCGGCGCTGGAGGCCGTCGGCCTGACCGCCGCCGTGGCGGTGCGGCTCGCCGAGGAGGGGATCAGCTGCAACGTGGTGGCCGGCTTCCACCACGACCACCTGTTCGTCGGCGCCGACGACGCCGACCGCGCCGTGCGCGCCCTGGAGGAGCTGTCCGCCCGGTCCGCCTGACCGGGTGCGCCGAGTGGCCGCTCCCCCCGGGGGCTCCGAGACTGGGAGGGCTGAGCGCCCGCCAGGTCGGTCAGCCCCCCGACAGGAAGGGAGACGGCCCCATGGCGGTCTGCGACGTCTGCTCCAACGACTACTGGCTGTCCTTCGAGATCAAGACGATCACCGGCGACGTGTACACCTTCGACAGCTTCGAGTGCGCGATGGAGAAGCTCGCCCCGCGCTGTGAGCACTGCCAGGTCCGGATCGTCGGCCACGGCGTCGAGGTCGCCGGCCGGTTCTTCTGCTGCGCGCACTGCGCCCGGGTCAACGGCGGCCTGGGCGAACAGATCCGCGACGCGGTCGGGGCCCACCCGGCCTGAGCGGCGCACGGGCCGGTCGCTCCCGGCACGGGCGGGCGCTGCCCGCGCCCGTGCCGGGGCGGGCGGGAGCGGAGAGGGGCGGAAGAGTCGGCCTGTACGCCGGGTTCTGTCTCCTGGGCTGCTCGCGCGGCCCGGGGAGGCGGTCATCCATCTAGGACTGCCGTTGCCGACAGCCTCGTGCGGTCTACCCGCGGACTCGGGCGAGCAGCCCTCGAACATCCGCGCACGGTGCCCGGAGGCACCGATCTTGACCTTGCTCCAGGTGGGGTTTACCGAGCCGGCCGAGTCACCCCGGTCGCTGGTGGTCTCTTACACCACCGTTTCACCCTTACCCGCCGCCGAAGCGGTGGGCGGTCTGTTTTCTGTGGCACTGTCCCGCGGGTCACCCCGGGTGGGCGTTACCCACCACCCTGCTCTGTGGAGCCCGGACGTTCCTCGGCGGGCCCTGAGGACCCGTCGCGACCGCCCGGCCGGCTCTTCCGCCGTAGTGGTCATCGTAACCGCTCGGGCGGGGCGTCCCGTACCCCGGCCCGGACGAGGGGCGGGTCGCCGCCGAGGCGGGCGGCCACCCGGGTGGCGGTGCCGGTGGCCCAGGCCGTGGTGGTGACCAGCCCGAGGAGGAGGATCGCGAGGCCCAGCCCGGTCACGATCCACCAGCCGGCGTGGCTGGCCGGGGCGAAGCCGGTGGCGACCGGGCCCACGACGGCCGAGGTGACCACCGTGCCGATCACCGCGACGCCGAGCGACTGGCCGACCTGCCGGCTGGTCGAGGCGACCGCCGCCGCCACCCCCGCCTGGGCGCGCGGCATCCCGGAGACGGCGGCATTGGTGATCGGCGCGTTGACCATGCCGAAGCCGAAGCCGAACAGCGTGTAGGCGGCCAGCAGCAGGCCCGGCGGGGAGTCGGCGGTGAGCCGGGTGAGCAGCAGCCCGCTGGCGGCGAGGCCGAGACCCGCCGCGACCAGCGGGCCGCGCGGCCCCCGGCCGCCGACGATCCGGCCCGAGAGCGGCGCGCAGACCAGCATCATCCCGGCCATCGGCAACGTCCACAGGCCCGCCTCGACCGGGCTGTAGTGCCGGACGTTCTGCAGGTACAGGGTGTTGAGGAAGAGGAAGCCGCCGAGCGCGGCGAAGGCGCAGACCGCGGTGACGGTGGCTCCGGTGAACGGCGCGCTGCGGAAGAACCGCGGATCGACCAGCGGCTCGGTCACCCGCAGCTCCCAGAACGGGAAGGCCACCAGCGCGGCCAGCGCGGCCGCGCCGAGCCCGAGGATCAGCGGGGACGTCCAGCCGTGCTCGGGTCCCTCGATGATCGCGGCGGTGCCGCAGCCGAGCAGCACCACCATCAGCACCTGGCCGACCGGGTCCAGCCGGCGGGGCCGGGGCGAGCGCGACTCAGGGACGTAACGGGCGGTCAGCAGGCAGGCGACCAGCCCGACCGGGACGTTGATCAGGAAGATCGCCGGCCAGCCGGCGATGTCCACCAGGAACCCGCCGAGCAGCGGGCCGAGCGCCATCGAGATGCCGACCACCCCGCCCCAGACGCCGATCGCCCGGGCCCGTTCGCGCGGTTCGGTGAAGGTGTTGGTGATGATCGACATCGCCACCGGGTTCAGCATCGAGCCGCCGACGGCCTGCACCGCCCGGAACACCACCAGCCACTCCAGGCTGGGTGCCAGGCTGCAGAGCAGCGAGCCGAGCACGAAGAGCAGCAGACCGGTCTGGAACACCCGGCGGCGGCCGAAGCGGTCGGCCACCGAGCCGAACAGCATCAGCAGCGAGGCCAGCACCAGGGTGTAGGCATCGATGATCCACTGCAGGCCGGAGGCCGGGGCGTCGAAGTCCTGCTGGATCGCCGGGAGGGCGATGTTCACCACGGTGTTGTCGAGCCCGACGATGAACAGGCTCAGGCAGCAGATCCCGAGGATCAGCAGCCTGCGGCGCCGGCCCGGGTCGGCGGACGGCGCGGGGAGGGAGGTCGGTTCGGCCACGGCTCGATCCTCCCACCCGGGCGCCCCGGAGCGGCGGTGGATCGGCCCGTCCGGGTGGCGCGGCCCCGGACGGGCCGGGCGGTCCGGGCGGGAGGCCCGGGCGCGGAGGGTCCGGGGCGGGGGGCGTCGGAACGCGCGTCAGAACGCCTCAGAGCGCGGCGAAGCGGACGGTGCGGGTGGCCGGGTCGGCCTGCGTCAGGCGGGCGACGATCCGGCCGCCGAGCGGGAGCACCGCCCCGCCCGCCGCCTCGCAGCGCGCCCGGACGGCGGGGTCGCGCAGCTGGACGGTGCCGCGCGCGGGCCGCTGCTCGTCCACGTCGATGACCACCGCGGGGAAGTCCTCGCCCTCCCGGCCGGCCAGCAGCTCCGCCTCGACCAGGTCCACGCAGGCCCGTTCGACCTCGGCCGAGCGGCGGTCCCCGGCCGCCATCAGGGCGGGGACGCCGGGCAGTGCCTCCCGGACCCAGTCCGGCACCTCCTCGCCGGCGGCCACGGCCGCGCAGACCTCCTGGGCGAAGCGGTCGCCGAGCCGGCGCAGCGGCGCGGTGCAGTGCGCGTACGGGGCGGCCAGCGCGGCGTGCACCGGGTCGGCCGGGGCGGGCAGGCCCCGGGCCTCGTCGAAGGCCCGGTAGCCGGCCCCGCGCAGCAGTCCGGTGCACTCGTTGAGGAAGGCCGCGTGCAGCGGGGCCCCGGGGTCGAGCGAGCGGACGAGGTCGGGGTAGGGGAGGTCGTCCGGCCAGGTGATGTCGAGCGCGCGGGCGGTGCGGCGCAGCCGCTCGTACGCGGCGGCGGGCGCGGCGGGCAGGGTGCGCAGCAGGCCGACGCCGGCGTCCAGCATCAGGTCCGCCGCGGCGGTCCCGGTGAGCAGGGAGATCTGGGCGTTCCAGCCGTCGGCGGGACCGAGCGCGCGGTAGCCGAGGACGTACCCGTGCAGGGTCTCCTCGATCTCCTGCTCGGGGACGGGCAGGCTGATCCCGCCGCGGGCCCGCTCCTGCTCCTCGCGGAGCCGCCCGACGGCGGCGAGCAGGGCGAGCTGCTCGTCGGCGCCGCCGGCGTCCACGGCCCGCTGGACGTCGTCGTAGTCGAGCCGGCGGTGCGAGCGGACCAGCGCGCGGCGCAGGTCGGCGAGGACGACGGCGCCGTCGGTGTCCAGGTCGAGCTGCCAGAGCAGGGCCGGGCGGGTCTCGCCGGGCAGCAGGCTGGCGGCGTCCTCGCTGAGCCGGGCCGGGTGCAGCGGGACGCGGTGGTCGGGGAAGTAGAGGGTCTGGACGCGGCGGCGGGCCTCGGCGTCGATCGCGCCGCCGGGGCGGACGAAGGCGGCGACGTCGGCGATCGCGTAGTGCACCCGGTAGCCGCCGCCGGGCCGGTGGGTCAGGTGCATGGCCTGGTCGAGGTCGCGGGAGCCGGGCGGGTCGACGGTGAAGAGCGGGAGGTCGGTCGCGTCGTACTCCGGCAGCCGCGGCGACTCGGCGGCCCGCTCGGCCTCCGCGAGCACGGCCTCCGGCCACTCGGTACGGATCTCCAGGCGGGCGCGCAGCTCGGCCAGTTCGGCGTTGATCCGGGCCGAGTCGGCGGCTTTGACGCGCAGTTTTCGGCGTGGCATGCAGGCAGCGTAGGGCGAATCGGGTGATTCCGGTCGGACGTCGGCCGCAGGGCGCGCCGACGTCCGCGCCCGGGCCGCCGGGCCGGCCGGGCCCGCCCCGCTCAGCGGCCGAGCAGCGCCCTGAGGTCCTTGGCGGCGAGGGCCACCGCGTCGTCGTAGCCGCCGGTGGCCAGGCGGAGCACGAAGGCGACGGCGTCGTCCGGGTGCGGGTCGGTGTAGGGCTCGGCGTTGTAGTCGAGGAAGAGCAGCATCGCCTCGAAGGCGGTGCGCTTGTTCCGGTCGATGAGCGGGTGGTTGCGGGCGAGGCTCTGGCCGAGCGCGGCCGCCTTGGTCCAGAGGTCGGGGTAGGCGTCCGCGCCGAACACGGTCGCCCGCGGGCGGCCGAGGGCCGAGAGCAGCGCGCCCTCGTCGCGGATGTTCTCCGGGCCGCCGGCGAGGTAGCTGACGTCCGCCAGGTCGAGGTACTCGACGTCGTCGCCGGGCCGCTGCCCGGTCACAGGTCCTTCAGCCGCTCGAGCGTCTCCGCGTTGGCCGCGCGGATCCGGGCGACCATGGCGGCCCGGCGCTCCTCCCTGCCGGCGGCCGGCCGCTCGGCCAGCGCCTCGGGCAGCTCGGACTGCCGCACGTCGAAGGCCAGCTCCGCGCGGTCCGGGCCGGACGCCCCGGTCACGCGCACCCGGCCGGCCAGCACCGCCTGGGCCGCCGCCCGGAGCGCGAACTCCAGGGCCTGCCGGGTCCGCGGCGGCAGGTCCGCGGGCAGCCGGACCGGCAGGGACTCCTCCACCGCGTCGTCGTCGCCGGGCACCAGGTCCAGGGGGCGCATGGTCATCTCGTCACTCTCCTTCGGTGCCACCGTATGCCGCAGCCGGGCGGCGGCCCAACGGGTTCTCCGTGAGCGCTCGTAGGGTGGCCCCATCGATCGGACGCGGAAGGGGGCTCGGCGGATGGACGCGGTACGGGTGACGGGGGCGGCGGTGGCCGGGGGGCTGGCGGTGACGGGGGCGCTGCACGCGCTCTGGACGGTGACGCCGTGGCCGGCGCGGTCGCGGCAGGAGTTCGCGGACACCGTGATCGGCACCGGCGAGGGCGTACCGCCGGCGGCGGCCTGCCTGGCGGTGGCGGGGCTGCTGGGCACGGCGGCCTACCTGGTCGGCGCGGAGGCCGGGGCGCTGCCGGCGGTCGGGCCGCGCGGGGTGCGCCGGGCCGGCGTCCGGACGGTCGCGGGGGTCCTGCTGGCGCGCGGGGCGGCCGGGCCGCTGGTCTTCGGCGTGCTGAACGAACGGACGGAGCGCTTCAGGCGGCTGAACGCGCGCTACTACTCCCCGCTCTGCCTGGCGCTCGGCGCCGGGGCGGCGCTGGTCGCGGCGGCGCCCCCGCGGCCCGGGCGGTAGTGGGGTTACCCGCGGCCGGGCCGGCTTGCGTAGGGTGGCGGGGTTCGCCCGCCACAAAATGTTGAGGAGTCCGCTGTGCTGGTGCTGTTGCCGCCCTCGGAGGGCAAGGCCGCGTCCGGGGACGGCGTTCCGGTGGCGCTCGACGCGCTGTCGCTGCCCGGGCTGACGGCGGCGCGGGCGCGGGTGCTGGAGGCCCTGGTCGGCCTCTGCCGGGGGGACGAGGAGGCCGCCGCCGGGGTGCTCGGCCTGAGCCCCGGGCTGCGCGGCGAGGTGGCCCGGAACGCGGGGCTGCCGACGGCCGGTGCGCGGCCCGCCGGCGAGGTGTACACCGGCGTGCTCTTCGACAACCTCGGTCTGGCCACCCTGGACGAGGCCGCGTACGACCGGGCCGCGCGCTCGCTGCTGGTCTTCTCCGGCCTCTGGGGCGCCGTCCGGATCGGGGACCGGATCCCGCCCTACCGCTGCTCGATGGGTGTGAAGCTGCCCGGCCCGGGCGCCCTCGGCCCGTACTGGCGCGCCGCGACGGCGTCCGTGCTGCCGGAGGTGGCCGACGGCCTGGTGCTGGACCTGCGCAGTTCCGCGTACGCGGCGGCGTGGAAGCCGGCCGGTGAGCTGGTGACCCGGACGGCCACCGTGCGGGTGCTCCAGGAGCGCGACGGCAAGCGGTCGGTGGTGAGCCACTTCAACAAGGCCACCAAGGGCCGGCTGGTCCGTGACCTGCTGGTGGCGGGGGCCGAGCCGAAGACGCCCGGCGAACTGGTGGACGCGCTGCTCGGACTGGGGCACCGGGTGGAGGTCGCGGCCGAGGGCACCGCCCGCAAGCCCTGGCAGCTGGACGTGGTGGTCACCGAGGTGCACTGAGCCGCGCCGAACGGCGCCGGCGGCGGGCTCCGGTGGGCCCGCCGCCGGGGCGTCAGCGCAGGTGCCCGGTGTCGTTGAGCAGCCGCACCGAGGCGTTGCCGTCCGCGTAGTACTGGACGGCGCAGAGCGAGGCGGCGGACAGCTCCATCCGGTAGAGCGAGTCCGGCGGGGCGCCGAGCGCCAGCCGCACCAGGGTCTTGATCGGGCTGACGTGCGACACCACCAGGACGGTCCGGCCGTGGTGGCGGGCCAGGATCTTGTCCCGGGCGACGCCGATCCGGTGGGTGAGCGCGGTGAAGCTCTCGCCGCCGCCGGTCGGCTTGGCCTTCGCCGAGCCGAGCCAGGCGTTGAGGTCCTCCGGGTGGCGTTCCTGCACCTCGGCGAAGGTGAGCCCCTCCCAGGCGCCGAAGTCCACCTCGCGCAGGCCGTCCTCGTAGCGGACCTCCAGGCCGAGGCGGGCGGCGACGGTCTCGGCGGTCTGCCGGGTGCGGAGCATCGGCGAGCTGACCACGGCCTGGACCGAACCGCGGGAGGCCAGCGCCTCGGCCGCCCGCTCGGCCTGCCAACGGCCCTTCTCGGAGAGCTCCGGATCGCTGCCGCCGCTGCCGGAGAAGCGCTTCTCCGGGGTGAGGTGGGTCTCGCCGTGGCGCAGCAGGACGAAGGTGGTCGGCGTGCCGAGGTCGGCGGCGGCCGCCCAGCCGGCCTTGGGCGCGGCGGTCTCCAGCGGGGGCTCGTCGGCGACGGCGGGCCGCTCGGCCCCGGCCGCCCTGGGCTCCCACTGCCGGCCGGCCTTGCCCGCGTCCATCGCCTCGTTGGCCAGCCGGTCGGCGTCCTTGTTCCGCTCGCGCGGGATCCAGGTGTACTTGACCTGGCCGCGCGGCAGCACCGCCCGGGCCTCGGCGGCGAGCGGCTGCATGTCGGGGTGCTTGATCTTCCAGCGCCCGGACATCTGCTCGACCACCAGCTTGGAGTCCATCCGGACGTCCACCGAGGCGTCCGGGTCCAGCTCCCGGGCCGCCTTCAGACCGGCGATCAGGCCCTTGTACTCGGCCACGTTGTTGGTCGCGTGGCCGATGAACCCGGCAGCCTCGGCGATGATCAGGCCGGTGTCGCCGTCCCGGACCACCGCGCCGTAGCCGGCCGGCCCCGGGTTGCCCCGGGAGCCTCCGTCGGCCTCGACGACGAACCTGCGCCCCGCCATCGGCTCAGATGCCCGAATCGGCGGTGCGCACCAGGATGCGGCCGCAGTTGTCGCAGCGGACGACCGCGTCCTTGGGCTCGGCCTTGATGGCGTTCAGGTCGGAGACGGCGAACTCGACCCGGCAGCCCTCGCAGCGGCGCTGGTAGAGACGGGCCGCGCCGACGCCGCCCTGCTGCTCGCGCAGCCGGGTGTAGAGCTTCAGCAGGTCGGCCGGGACGACAGCGACGACGGCCTCGCGGTCGCGCTTGACCTTGTCGGCCTCGGCGTCGATCTCGGCGAAGGCGGCGTCCCGGCGGGCCTCGGCCTCGGTCAGCACGACGGTGGAGTGCTCCAGGCGCGCGGTCAGCTCGGTGACCCGGGTCTGGGCGGACTCCAGGCGCTCCATGATCTCCAGGACGACGTCCTCCAGGTCCCCCTGGCGCTTGGCGAGCGAGCCGATCTCGTGCTGGAGGTTCTCCAGGTCCTTCGGCGAGGTGATAGCGCCGGAGTCCAGGCGCTGCTGGTTGCGGGCGGAGCGGCTGCGGACCTGCTCGACGTCCTGCTCGGCCTTGGTCAGCTCGCGGGTGGTGTCGCCCTGCTGGGCCTGGGCGGCCACCACGAGGTCCTTGAGCGCGGTGTGGTCGGCGGTGGCCTTGTCGATCTCGGCGTGCTCGGGCAGGCTGCGACGCCGGTGGGCCAGCTGGTCGAGCTTCGAGTCGATGGCCTGGAGGTCGAGCAGGCGGATCTGGTCGGCGGGCGCGGCGTTCAAGCGGAGAGCTCCTGTGAATCGGGTCAGGCGGTGAAGGACATGGGGGCGTGCGCGGTCCACGGGTCGGTGACCCGGTGGGAGACCTTCGTCTCCACGGCCCAGCCCCGCTGCTCGGCGGCGCCGTGCAGCGCCCGCTCGGCCAGGGTGAGCCAGGGCCACTCGGTGGCCCAGTGCGCGGCGTCGACCAGTGCGACCGGCGCCGCCTCGGCGGCCTCGGACGCCGGGTGGTGGCGCAGGTCGGCGGTGACGTACGCGTCGACACCGGCCTCGCGCGCCTGCGCGAGGAAGCTGTCGCCGGCGCCGCCGCACACCGCGACCCGGCCGATCAGGCGGTCCGGGTCACCGCAGACGCGGACGCCGGCGGCGGTGGCCGGCAGGCCCCCGGCGACCTTGGCGGCGAACGCGGCGAGGGTCAGCGGCGGCTCCAGCAGGCCGATCCGCCCGCTGCCGCGCCGGCCCAGCGGGTCCGTCGGGTCCGGCACCAGCGGGCCGGTGACGCGCAGGCCGACGGCCTCGGCCAGCGCGTCCGAGACGCCCGGGTCGGCGTGGTCGGCGTTGGTGTGCGCCACGTGCAGGGCGATGCCGGCGCGGATCAGCGTGTGCACCACCCGGCCCTTGGGCGTGGTGGCCGCGACGCCGGTGGTGCCGCGCAGGTAGAGGGGATGGTGCGTGACCACCAGGTCGGCGCCCCACTCGACGGCCTCGTCGACCACCGTCTGCACGGGGTCGACGGCGAAGAGCACGCGGCGGACCTCGGCCCGAGGGTCTCCGCAGACCAGGCCGACGGCGTCCCAGGACTCCGCCCACTGCGGCGGATAGATCTCTTCGAGCGCGGTGATGACGTCGGACAGTTTCGGCACCTGTCGAGACTACCGTGCGCGCGGGGGCGCCCGGGCCGCCCGGGGCCCGGCCCGGGGGTCCGCGGCCCGGCGTCAACCTGCGGTTCCCGGCGTTCGAGCGGCCGCCGGGGCGCCGTCGGGGGGCGCGTTCGGAGCGCTCGGGGCGCCCGCGGGCGCGGTCGCGGGCCGGGACACGGGCCGTCCGGGCGCCGTGGCCGCCCGGCCACGCGGGGGCACCGCACACATCGGCCGGCTCGCACATATTCGAAACCACGCCCAGATCACCCTTACGAGTGAAGTGACCCGCTACGCGTTGAGCCCGTCCGGAAACCGAAAGTAACTTCACTTCTGCGAACGGGAGTTGCCTCGGCCAGGGAGCCGGAAGGCACTCGGCCGGGATGCTGGCCAGGTCGGACCGGCCCGCGGCGGACGCGGCAGGGCCGCGCTCCCGTACTTCCGAGAAACCGATCAGGCCGCCGGCGTGCGTCGCGCGGTGCCGGAGCAGTGGGCACCGGCGGGCGCCGGCCGAGACGAAGGGATGTGAATGCGGATGGGGGCGGGCACATCGCTGCGTACGGCCGGGGGGAACGGATCGGCGGGCCACCGGCCGGACGCGGCCGGCGGGTGGCCGGAGGTGGCGCGGGCGGCACTGGCCGGCGCCGGGGGCCGGGGAGGCGACGGGGACTGGGAGGTCACCGTCGAGGGCTTCTGGTGCACGGCCGGGCCGGCCGCGGCGGAACTGGCCGACGAGGGCTGGAAGATCCATGTCAGCGCGGCGTCGGCGGTCGGCCGCGCCGTCCTGACCGCCGTCACCGGGGTACTGGCCGGTGACCCGTGCACCTTCAAGTTCGCCGCCGGACCGGAGCAGCTGCACGAGATCAACTCGCGCAACGGCGACCGGGGTTCGGCGGGCAAGTTCATCACCGTCTATCCGGCGGACGCGGAGCAGTTCCGGCGGCTGGCCGCCGCGCTGCACCGGGCCACCGACGGCCTGCCCGGGCCGGTGGTGCTCTCCGACCGCCCCTACCGGCCGGGCAGCCGGGTGCACTACCGCTACGGCGCCTTCGCGGCCCGCGCCGAGCTGGGGAACGACGGCGGCTACCGGTCGATGCTGCGCGGGCCGGGCGGCGAGCGGGTCGAGGACGTGCGCGGAGCCTCGTACCGCTGCCCGCCGTGGGCGCGCGACCCGCTGGCCGAGGGGCCGGCGGCTCCCCCGCGGGACGGCACGGCGCCGGGGCGCGGACCCGGGGCGACCCGGCCGGCGGCGCCCCGGCGCGGCACCGGCGGGGTGCTGCTGGCCGGACGGTACGCCGTCACCGGGGCGATCCGGCACAGCGCCAAGGGCGGCGTCTTCCTGGGCCGGGACACCGACGGCGGCGCCGAGGTGGTGGTCAAGCAGGCCCGCGCGCACATCGAGGTGGACCGGGCCGGCACCGACGCCCGGGCGGCGCTGCGGCACGAGGCCGCGCTGCTGACGCGGCTGGAGGGGCAGGGCCTGGCGCCGCGACCGGTCGAGCTGATCGAGCAGGACGACTCGCTGTTCCTGGTGCAGGAACGCATCACCGGGCAGCCGCTCGGCAGCTGGGTGGCGGCCCGGCTGCGCCGGGACGGCAGCCCCGACGTGGACTGGGCCGAGGCCGGACCGCTGGCGCACGCCCTGCTCGACCTGGTCGAGCGGGTGCACGGGCTGGGACTGGTCCTGCGCGACCTCTCCCCCGGCAACGTGCTGGTACGGCCGGACGGGTCGCTGCGGCTGGTCGACCTGGAGCTCGCGACCGAGTCGGGCCGGGCGGCGGGCTCGGCCGGCACCCCCGGCTACCGGGCCCCCGAACAGGGGCCGGGGCGCCTCGCCCTGGTCCCGGACTCCTTCGACCCGGCGGGCGCGGGCCGGTCGCGACGGGACTCGCTCGGCAGGGACTCGCTCGGCAGGGACGCCCGGGGCGCCGGCCGCACCCTCCGGGAGGGCACCTGCGTGGCCGAGCCGGCGGTCGACCTGTACGCGCTCGGCGGGCTGTTCTTCCTGCTCGCCACCGGTCACGACCCGCTGCTGCCCGAGGACCTGCCGCGGGCCCGGCCGGTCGCCGACCGTCTCGGCCGCTGGCTGGCCCTCGCCGCCCGCTCGGGCGCCACCGCGCGGCGGCTCGCGCCGGTGGTGCTCGGGCTGCGGGCGCAGGAGCCGGAGCGGCGCTGGAGCCTCTCCCGGGTGCGGTACGCCCTGACGGGCGCCCCGGACGACCCGGGCGCGGGGAGCACGGCCGCTGCGGGACCGGCGGGCGCGGGCGACGTGACGGGTGCGGCCGACGCGCCGGCGGACCGGGGCGCCGCAGCATCCGCGGACGACGCGGTGGACCGCCCGGCGGACGGCCCGGCGGACGGCCGCACCGGCCCCACCGCCCTGGTCGACCGGGTGCTGCACGACGGGCTGCGCCACCTCGCCCTCACCGCCACCCCGCTGCGGCGGGACCGGCTCTGGCCCGCCGTACCCGCCGGGCAGTGGTCCGACCCGTGCAACGTGCAGCACGGCGCCGCCGGCGTCCTCGCCCTGCTCGCCCGGGCCGCCGTGGCGGACGGCCTGCCCGCGGAGGTCCGCGAGGAGTCCCGCCGGACGGCGCGGACGGCCGTCGAGTGGATCGAGCGCCGGTGCGCCGCCGAGCCGGTCGTGCTGCCGGGTCTGCACTTCGGGCGCTCGGGCGCCGCCTGGGCCCTGCTGGACGCCGCCGAGGCGCTGGCCGACGACGCCCTCGCCGGACGCGCCGCCGGGCTCGCCCGCCGGATAGCCGTCGAGTGGCCGAACCCGGACGTCTGCCACGGCGCGGCCGGCGCGGGCTTCCTCCAGCTGCGCTTCGCCGCCGACCCCCGGACGGCCGCACCCGGGGCGGCCGGGGGGTTCCTCGCCCGGGCCGCCCGCTGCGGGCACGGCCTGCTGGCCGCCGCCCGGCCCACGCCGGAGGGGGTGGTCTGGCCGGTGCCGAAGGAGTTCGACTCGGCGCTCGCCGGGATCACCCACCTCGGGTTCGCCCACGGGGTCGCGGGCGTCGGCGCCTTCCTGCTGGCCGCCGCCGGGGCCACCGGCGACCGGGCTCTGCTCGACGGCGCGGCCGAGGCCGGGCGCACGCTCGCCGCCACCGTCCGCCGGGAGCACGGCGGACAGTACGGCGGACAGCACCGCGGGCCGTTCGACGGACCGAACGACGGGTGGTACGGCGAGGCGGCGGCGGCCGGGAGCGGTGACCGGGCCGACACCCGCCCGACGGCCTGGTGGCCACAGGGCGCGGGCGACCCGGAGCACGTCCGGCTGGCGCACTGGTGCAGCGGATCCTCCGGCGCGGGGACGTTCCTGCTCCGGCTCTGGCAGGCCACCGGTGACGAGACCGCGCACGAACTCGCGCTCGCCGCCGGCCGGGCCGTGCTGGCCGGGCGCTGGCACTGCGGCGTCAGCGCCTGCCACGGCCTGGCCGGCAACGGCGAGTACCTGCTGGACCTGGCCGCGGCCACCGGCGAGCCGGAATTCCGCTCAGGGGCGGAGGAGTTGGCCCAGCTGATCGCCGCCAGATCGGCGCTCCGCGACGGGCTGCTGGTGCTGCCCGACGAGACCGGCACCGGCTGCGCGGCCGCGTACGGCACCGGGACGGCGGGCGCGCTGGCCTTCCTGCTGCGCCTGCGGCACGGCGGCCCCCGGCTCTGGGTGGACCCGGTGCCGCCCACCCGGGCCGGCGGACCGCCCCCCGGATCCGACGGGGTGAGCACCTCGTGAACGTGGCCGTCCGCTCCGCGACGCAGGCCCTGCGCCGCCTCAGCTTCACCTTCGCCACCGATGGCAGCCACGCCGCCTGCCTGGCCTCCGCGGCCGACGGCGGCTGGTACGCCGAGAGCTGGTCCCTGCCGGCCTCCGGTCCGGCCGCACCGACCGCCCTGACCCTGCCCGGCAACCGCGCCGAGAGCCTGCGCTGCCAGCTGGTCGCCCTGCCGGACGGTTCGGTGCTGGTCTGCCGGCACGACGGCGAGCGGCACGACCTGGTGACGCTCTCCGCCGCCGCGCCGGGCAGCGAACCGGTCACCGTGGAAAGGCCGTTGGCCACCCTCAGGCGGCCCGGGATGCGGCTGCTGCCGCTCCCCGCGGCGACACCGCCCGACGGCACCCGCATCCCGGTCGCGCTGGCGCTCGGCACCGACACCCGGCCCGGCACCACGGTCTGGCTGGTGTACGCCGACGGCGGCGAGCCCCGGCAGGTCGCCGAGATCCCCGGCCCGCACGGCGGCGGCGTCTGGCTGGACCGCACCGGAGCCCTGCTGGCGCTCGACCGAGTCGACGCGGGCGTCGTGCGCACCGTCGTGCTGGACCTGCGCACCGGCACGGTCACCCCGCTGCTGGAGATCGGCGAGCGCAGCAACGACCGGCTGGTCCTGTACGACCCGGAGACCCGCTTCGCGATGGTGCGCAGCGACGCCCCCGGGACCGACCGGCTGGGCTGGGGCCTGCTCGGCGGCGGCGAGCCGCTGCGGTTCCCCGAATGCCTGGACGTGGCGGGCATGTTCCTGCGGCCGGTGGCGCTGCGCACCACCCCGGACGGGGCCCGGGTGGTCGTCCAGATCGACCACGGCGCCGGCTCCGCGCTGGCCGTGTGGCGGCCCGCCGCCGGGCGGCTGGACCCGCTGCCGGTGCCACCCGGGCGGCTCGGCGCGGTCGGGCACTGGTCGGACGCGGGGCTGCGCATGCCGTACTCCTCGCCCGAACACCCGGCCGCCCTGGCCACCCTGGACGTGGACACGCTGCTGGCGCACGGTCCGACCGCGGCGGCGCCCGGACCGGTGCCGCTGCCCCTGCAGTTGGCGCCGCTCGGCTCCGGTCTGTCCGGCCCCTGGCGGGACGCCGCCCTGCCGTGGCAGCCCGGCGGATCGCGGGCCTCCCGCGGCTCGCCCGCCGGCTGGCAGCTGGACGGCAGCACCCCGCCGGGCGACGGCGGGCGCTGGCACTCCGCGCAGAGCATCGAACTGGCCGGACCGGCCGGTCCGCTGGAGGCCGTGGTGTACGGCGGGGACGCCTGGCTGAGCAGCCCGCACCTGGTCCTCGCCCTGCACGGCGGCCCGGCCGACGCCTGGCGGCTGGAGTTCGACCCCGCCCTGCAGCGGATGGCGGCCGGCGGCCTGGCCGTGATCGCGCCGAACCAGCGCGGCTCCACCGGCTACGGGGTGGCGCACGCGCTGGCCATCCGCGGCGCCTGGGGCGGGCCGGACCTCGACGACGTCCTGTACCTGCTGGACGGCATCGCGGGCCAGCGCGCCGCCCTCGGCCTGGAGCCACCGGCCCTGTTCGGCGTCAGCTACGGCGCGTTCCTCGCCCTGCTGGCGGCCGCGCACGCGCCCGCCGAGCAGGTCGCGCGCTGCGCGGTGGTCGCACCGTTCCTGTCCGGCGCCCGACTGCTGGCCGAAGCGGCCACCCCGGTCAGGGCGTTGACCACCCGGCTGGGCGGCGGCGAGTCGATCGCCGACGCCCGCGGCCCGCGCGACGTCCTCCAGCTCGCGCACCGGCTCCGCGCGCCCCTGCTGATGGTGCACGGCGACCGGGACGAGGTCGTCCCGGTGAGCCAGTCCCGCGCGCTGCGCCACGAGTTGCTGCGGATCGGACGTACCGAGGGCGCCGACTTCCGGTACGTCGAGGCGGCCGGGGCCGGACACGAGGTGCTGGCCGAGGAGGGCGCGGCCGTGCTGCACGAGCTGCTGGCCGGCTTCCTGCGCACCGGTCGGCCGGGCTAGCGGCCAGATCTCACGGGCCCCTCGTGATCTCGATAGGATCCCGCCGTTCCGGCCGTTAGGGTGGCCGGGGCGCGGGCCGTGATCACCGGCCCTGGCGCGGTCCAGGCGCCCGGTCACGCGCCCGACCGCGTCCGCGGTGCCAGCCGGCGCCGAACCACCCGCCCCTCGCACGGAAGACGATTTTGATGTCCGACACCCTCACCGACACCACCGGACCCGCGATCACCGGGACCGACGCCGACGGGACCACGGCCGAGGACAGCGCGTCGCACGGTCGCCACCGGGGCCCCTCCGCCCCCGACGACAGGCCCGAGGCCGATCCGCACGGCCGCCACCGCCTCGGCCTGGGCGCCGCGCGGGGCTGACGCGGCCCCGCCGTCCTTCGTGACAGGGCCCGCCGCGTGCGCCGGCGGGTCCTGTCGCGTCACGGCGGCCTCCCGGGCGGTCCCGGCTCCGCCCGCCGACGCCCGCGCCGCTCAGTCCAGCGTGACGACCGTGCGCAGCGCCTCGCCGCCCCGCATCTGCGCGACGGCCTCGTTGACGTCCGCCAGCGGGACCCGGTGCGTGACCATGCCCGCGAGGTCGATCCGCCCGGCCCGCCACAGCTCCACCACCAACGCCATGGTGCGCGGCACGGAGGCACCGCCGTACAGCGAGGGCAGCAGCCGCTTCTCGTTGAAGAAGAGCTCGCCCATGGTGAACTGCGCGCGGTCGTCCTGCGCGCCGGCGCCGATCACCACGACCGCGCCCCCGCGCCGCGCCGCGTCGTACCCGGCCCGGACGGTGGCCGAGCGGCCGACCGCCTCGAAGACGTAGTCGAACCCGCCGCCCGGCAGGGCCTTCGCGGCGGCCTTCAGCTCCTCGGGTGCCAGCGCCTCCGTGGCGCCGAAGGCCAGCGCCCGCTCCCGGCGCGAGGCGACCGGGTCCACCACGGCGATCCGGCCGGCGCCGCAGACCCGGGCGCCCTGCACGGTGGCGATCCCGACGCCGCCCGCGCCGATCACCGCGACGGAGGCCCCGGGCTCGACCCGGGCGGTGTGCACGGCGGCGCCGATGCCGGTGGTCACCCCGCAGCCGATCAGCGCGGCCAGTTCGTAGGGCAGGTCGGCGGGGACGGTGATGACGGCGTCGCGGTCGACCACCACCTCCTCGGCGAACGCGCCGGTGCCGTAGAAGCCGGAGGCCTCCACCGGCGCCCCCGAGACGTCGTCGCCGCCGAACCGGAAACCCGGCGCGCCGAGCCGGCGCAGGCTCGCGACGCACAGGTGGCCCCGCCCGCGCTCGCAGTGGGCGCAGCGGCCGCAGGGCGCCATCCAGCAGAGCACCACGCGGTCGCCGACCCGGACGTCGGCCACGCCCTCGCCGACCTCCACCACGTCGCCGGCGCCCTCGTGGCCGGGAACGAACGGCGCGGGCTGCGGCAGGACGCCGCTCATCGCCGACAGGTCCGAGTGGCAGAGGCTGGCGGCCCGCAGGCGGACCCTCACCTTGCCGGGGCCGAAGCCGGTCGCGACCACGTCGTCGCGGACGTCGAGCGTGTCCTGGCCGGTCTTGTGCAGGATGGCTGCGCGCATGGAGCTTGCTCCCGGTTCGCCTCGGTCGGTGGTCGGGGCCGATTCTGGCACGACGCGCCCGGGCGGAGTAGAACACGTTCCATTCGGCCCGCGACTACCGGCCGCGACACGGTTGGCCTCCGGCGCCGCGCCCCTGGCATGATCACCCGCCGTGTCCACACCCGTCAGACCCACGCCCACCGGGGCCGCGCCCACCGCCACCGCCCCGGACGCACCCGCCGCCACCGGCGCCGCACCGCAGGACTGCCCGCGCTGCGCCGCCCCCGTCGACGCCGACCCCCGGTTCGCCGTCTGGTGCCCGCAGTGCGAATGGAACCTGTCCCCCGAGCCGGCGGAAGCGCCCGCCGCCACCCGCCGGGCCGTCGCGGCCGGGGCCGTAGTCCGACACAGAGGTGGAAGTCGAGCGACTCGTCGTCGGCGATGTCGACGGGGTACTCGGTGACCCCGGGGCCGAC